>DATENV010000030.1:0-4327 GCA_035274805.1 Sphingomicrobium sp.
CGCAGCGAACCCGCCGCGAAACCCTTCGGCAGCCGCCACTCGATGTCCATCGGCAGGCCGGCGTCGCCGGGATTCAGCCAATAGCCATGCCAGCCGGGATTGGTGCGCATGTGGATCGCGAGCTCGACCTCGCCGCCGGGCGGTGCCGGCCCTTCGGCGACAAGCTGCGGCTGGATGCCCCGGGCGTGCGCGATTGCCGGCGTCAGCAGGATGGAAAGCAGGATCAGCAGCTGCCGGAACATCAAGGCGGCGCTAGTCAGTGTTTCCAGCTTAGTCGAGGTTCGGGCGCAGCCAACGTTCGGCCTGCTCGAGCGAAACCTCGCGGCGGCCGGCATATTCCTCGAGCTGGTCGCGGCCGATGCGCGCGACGCCGAAATACTGGCTGTCGCGGTGGCCGAAATAGAATCCGGAGACGGCCGACGTCGGCAGCATCGCGAAATTCTCGGTGAGCGTCACCTCTGCAGGGTTTCCGCCGAGCATGTTGAACAGGATCGGCTTGAGGCTGTGGTCCGGGCACGCCGGATAGCCGGGCGCGGGCCGGATCCCGTCGTACTTCTCGCGGATGAGCTGCTGGTTGGACAGATGCTCGTCGGCATAGCCCCACAAGCGGTTGCGCACGGTCGCGTGCAGCACCTCGGCGAAGCTCTCGGCCAGACGATCGGCAAGCGCCTTCAACAGGATGTCGTCATAGTCGTCGACCGTCTGCTTGAAGCGCTCGAGGTGCGGCTCGAGGCCATGAATCCCGACCGCGAAACCGCCGATCCAGTCCTCGCCGTCGGGATTGATGAAATCGGCGAGGCTGAGATTGGCGCGGCCTTCGCGTTTCTTCACCTGCTGGCGAAGGAAGGGCACGCGCGTCCAGTCGTTGCCCGCCAGCACCAGCACGTCGTCACCTTCGCGCTTGCAGCGCCACAGCCCGACGGTCGCCTTGGGCGTCACCCAGCGCTCGGCGATGATCTGCTCGAGCATCTGCTGCGCGTCGGCAAACAGGCCGCGCGCGCTTTCCCCGACCACCGGGTCATCGAGGATCGCGGGGTAATTGCCCGCGAGCTCCCAGGCGCGGAAGAACGGCGTCCAGTCGATCGACGCGCGCAGGTCGGCCAGCGGCCAATCGCCGAAGTGGTGCAGCCCGGGATATTGCGGCGCCGCTGCTTGCCCCGAGGGATCGAACGCGAACCCGTTGGCCCGCGCCTCTTCGAGGCTCGCGAGCTCGCTCTGGCCGCTGCGTTCGCGCGATTTGCGCAGCTTGTCATAATCGTCGGCGGTGCTCGCGATCAGCGGTTCGCGCTGCGTGTCTGACACCAACGATGACGCGACGCCGACGGCACGGCTCGCGTCGAGCACATGGATCACGGCGCCCTCGTAGGCTGGATCGATCCTGAGCGCGGTATGCGCCTTGCTGGTGGTCGCGCCGCCAATCAGCAACGGCGTTTTCAGGCCGAGCCGCTGCATCTCGCCGGCCACCGTCACCATCTCGTCCAGCGACGGGGTGATCAGGCCGGACAGCCCGATCATGTCGGCCTGATTGTCGTTCGCGGCCGCCAGGATGTCCTGCCAGGGCACCATTACGCCAAGGTCGATTACCTCTAAGCCGTTGCACTGCAGGACGACGCCGACGATGTTCTTGCCGATGTCGTGAACGTCGCCCTTGACGGTCGCCATCACGATCCGGCCCTTGCCCTGGGTGGCTCCCGTCTTTTCTTTCTCGGCTTCGATGAACGGAATCAGGTGGGCGACGGCGCGCTTCATCACCCGCGCCGATTTGACCACTTGGGGCAGGAACATCTTCCCGGTGCCGAACAGGTCGCCGACCACGTTCATGCCGTCCATCAGCGGGCCTTCGATCACCTCGATCGGCCGGGCGAACTGCTGCCGGGCTTCCTCGGTGTCGTCGACGATGTGCGCGTCGATGCCCTTGACCAGCGCGTAGGACAGCCGCTCGCCGACCGGCAGCGAGCGCCATTCGGCCGCGGCTTTCTCGGCCGCCGCGTCGGTGCCCTTGTAGCGCTCGGCCAGGGCGATCAGCCGCTCGGTCGCATCGTCGTGGCGATCGAGGATCACATCCTCGCAAGCCTCGCGCAGCTCGGCGTCGATCGCGTCGTAGACGTCGAGCTGGCCGGCGTTGACGATCCCCATGTCCATGCCCGCCGGGATCGCGTGATAGAGGAACACGCTGTGCATCGCCCGGCGCACCGGCTCGTTGCCGCGGAACGAGAAGCTGAGGTTGGACAGGCCGCCAGAGATGTGGGTTCCGGGACAGCGCCGCCGGATTTCCTTCGCGGCCTCGATGAAGTCCATCGCGTAGCGCCGGTGCTCGTCGATGCCGGTCGCGACCGCGAAGATGTTCGGGTCGAAGATGATATCGTTGGCGTCGGTGCCATCGGCGACGAGCAGCTTGTACGCCCGCTGGCAAATTTCGACCTTGCGCGCAGCGGTGTCGGCCTGGCCGACCTCGTCGAACGCCATGACGACCACCGCGGCACCATAGGCGCGGCACTTGCGCGCGAGCTCGAGGAACGGCCCCTCGCCCTCCTTCATGCTGATCGAATTGACGATCGGCTTGCCCGACACGCATTTGAGGCCGGCCTCGATCACGCTCCACTTCGAGCTGTCGATCATCACGGGAACGCGCGCGATGTCGGGCTCAGCAGCGATGCGCTTCAGGAAGACGGTCATCGCCTGCTCGCTGTCGAGCAGCGCCTCGTCGACATTGACGTCGATGATCTGCGCGCCGTTCTCGACCTGGTCGCGCGCAACCTCGACCGCGGCGTCATAGTCGCCGGCCAGCACGAGCTTCTTGAAGCGCGCCGAGCCGGTGACGTTGCAGCGCTCCCCGATATTCACGAAGCGCGCGCCCGCGCCTGCTGCCCCTGCCTCCGCTCGTCCCGAGCTCGTCGAGGGACTGTCTTGCCCTTCGGACACGGGCGAAAAAGGCAGCCCTTCGACAGGCTCAGGGCGAACGGTTTGGTCCATTTCTAGGCGGCGATCAGCATCGGCTCGAGCCCGGCGAGCAAGGTGCCGGGGCGAGCTGCCGGGACGGCGCGCGGCGTGCAATCGCGCACCGCCCCGGCAATTGCGGCAATGTGCAGGGGAGTCGTCCCGCAGCAACCGCCGACGATGTTCACCAAACCGCTGGTCGCCCATTCGCGGACCTGGGCCGCCGTCTGCTCGGCAGCCTCGTCATATTCGCCAAGCTCATTGGGGAGGCCGGCATTGGGATAAGCCATCACCAGCGTATCGGCCTGCGCCGCCAGCGCGGCCAGGTGCGGGCGCAACTGCGCCGCGCCAAACGAGCAATTGAGCCCGATGGTCACCGGGCGGGCATGCCTAACCGACGCCCAGAAGGCCTCGACGGTGTGACCGGACAGGTTGCGTCCCGACAGATCGGTGAGGGTCATCGAGATCATCAGCGGCAGCTCGCGGCCCAGCGCCTGTTCCGCTTCCAGCGTCGCCATGATCGCCGCCTTGGCGTTGAGCGTATCGAAAATGGTCTCGATCAGCACGAAGTCGACGCCGCCCTCGACCAGCGCGTCGATCTGCTCGCGATAGACCGCCTTGACCTGGTCGAAATCGACCTCGCGGAAGGCCGGGTCATTGACGTTTGGCGACAGCGACAGGGTCTTGTTGGTCGGGCCGAGCGCGCCGGCAACCCAGCGCGGCCTCCCGTCCCTCGCCGAAAAAGCGTCGGCGACTCCGCGGACGATCTCGGCCGAGGCCCGGTTGATCCGGCCGACCAGCGCTTCCGCGCCATAGTCCGCCTGGCTGATGGCGTTGGCGTTGAACGTGTTGGTCGCCAGAATCTCGGCGCCGGCGTCGGCGAAGCTCTCGCAGATCGAGCGCACGACCTCGGGCTTGGTAATGTTCAGCAAATCGTTGTTACCGCGCTGGTCCTTGAGCAAGTCGAGGCCGCCGCAATAATCGGCGGTTTGCAGCTTCCTGTCCTGGATCGACGTGCCGTAGGCGCCGTCCTTGATCAGGATGCGCTTGGCAGCTTCGGTGCGAAGGGTTTGCGAGGCACTCATGGCTTGGCCCGAACTCCGAGAAGGTGGCAAATCGCGTAGCTGAGCTCGGCGCGATTGAGGGTGTAGAAATGGAAGTGGCGGACGCCGCCGGCGTAGAGCTGGCCGCACAGCTCCGCCGCGACCGTAGCGGCAATCAGCTGTCGAGCGGCCGGAAGATCGTCGAGCCCCTCGAACAAATCGTCGAGCCACCGCGGGATGCTCGCGCCGCAGGTCTGCGCGAAGCGGCGGGTCGTCGCGACGTTCGAGACCGGCAGGATGCCGGGAACAATCTCGGCATCGATACCCGCAGCCGCCGCCTCGTCGCG
>DATENV010000031.1:0-2354 GCA_035274805.1 Sphingomicrobium sp.
GTCGCGGTCCTTGATCTGCCCGGTGCGGCGGATGTCGAGGCGCACCGACGCGTAGAATTTGAGCGCGTTGCCGCCGGTGGTCGTCTCGGGGTTGCCGTACATCACGCCGATCTTCATCCGCACCTGGTTGATGAAGATGACCGTGCAGCGCGAGCGGCTGATCGAGCCGGTCAGCTTGCGCAGCGCCTGGCTCATCAACCGCGCCTGCAGGCCGACGTGGCTGTCGCCCATCTCGCCCTCGATCTCGGCGCGCGGCACCAAGGCGGCGACCGAATCGACCACTAGCACGTCGATCGCGTTCGAGCGCACCAGCGTGTCGACGATCTCCAGCGCCTGCTCACCGGTGTCGGGCTGCGACACGATCAGCTCATCGATGTCGACCCCGAGCTTCTTGGCATAGACCGGGTCGAGCGCATGCTCGGCATCGACGAACGCCGCCGCCCCGCCGACCTTCTGCGCCTCGGCGATCGCGTGCAGCGCCAGCGTCGTCTTGCCCGAGCTTTCCGGCCCGTAAATCTCGATCACCCGGCCGCGCGGCAGGCCGCCGACGCCGAGCGCGATGTCGAGCCCGAGGCTGCCGGTCGAGACCGTCTCGATCTCCATCTTCTCGCGGCTGCCGAGCTTCATCGCCGAGCCCTTGCCGAAGGCGCGGTCGATCTGCGCTAGCGCCGCCTCGAGCGCCTTCTGCCGGTCCATGCCCGAGTTCTGCAATTTGGGGGCTTCCACTGTGCTGCCGATGACTTTCAATTGCGCTGCCATGTCCCCTGCCTCCGTTCAAGCGTCAATCACTGGTTCCCGCCCGGCGGCCGAGCCCGCTTGGCGGAATCCTCCGTATCCGATTTGTTCGAGGAGAACAATAGGAGAACAACGGGGAGCGCCGACGCGCCGGCCGAGGAGTCGTGCCGCGCCGCGGCCACCGGGAACTGCGAGGCAGGTCAACGGTTTAGCGGCCTGGAAGGAGAGTGCCATGCCCACCAAGTCCAGCGGAACCGGCGCCAAGAAAAGCGCCTCGAGCTCGGCCGCCAAAAGCAGCGCCGGCCGAAAATCGAGCGGCGGCAGCAAGAGCGGCGCCGCGAAGAAGGGGAAGTAACCGGACGAGGCTGCCTGTCCGGCGGACAAGCAAGCATTCCGGTCGTCCTTAAAGTCACTAATGTCACGTGGTGCGGCGTCATTTTTCGTGAACTTTCGACAAGCTCAGTGCGGGCTCTAGAGGCTCCGGATGCGCGGCCCGGGCCCGGGCGGCGGGTTGTCGATGATCGCCTGGTGCTCGGCCCAAATCGCGTCCGCCCGGCGACGCTCCTCGTCCCGCGCCTGTCGAAGCGCCTTGAGCTGGAGCCGATAACGACGACGCGAGGTCGCCTGCTCGCGCCGCTCGGCGACGCAGCCGCCGCGGCCCGAGAGGATGCCGATCGCCAGGCGGTCGTTGTGGCGAAATTCCATCCGCACCACGCGCCCACGGCGAACGACCGGCACCCAGGAGCCGTGGAGCGCGCGTAGGCATCGCGTCGCCCCGCACCCGCTCGACGCCGCGGGCGATCGCCTGGTCGACCGCCGCGGCGAAGCTGTCGGCCCCCTCGGCCTCGAGCAGCCGGTAGACGCTGCGGGGGCTGATCCCGACCGCGCGCGCCGACCGGGCGACGCAGCCGCATTGCTCGAGCGCGGCGATGAAGGCGCGCTGGGCCGGCTCGGTCCACCCGTTGCGGCGCTTGCGCTGGCGCGGGACGGGCGTGAACTCGATCGGCTCGTCGGTCGGATCGACGAGGCCGGTGACGGCGGGCTCGGGCCACGGCGGGAACGGCGGGAATTTCGGAGGAGTGGTCATGCGTCGTCCTTCTGTTGAGGGCGACAGACCAGCTATCTCAAAAGGGGTGCTGTAGGACAGGACAAAACACCATCCGCAACGATCTTTTCCTTTCGCAGGAATCGACTAGGTTTGTGCAGCTCGGTGGGGAGGTTTCGTGCGCGTCATTCCATTGCTCCTGCTGGCTGGTACAGCGTTTCAGCCGACCTCGGCGATCGGTGCCAGTGACTTGAAATTCGGCCCACCGCCGAAATGGGTGGCGGCGCAACCCATCCCCGCGGCGTCGGCATCCGCCAAGGATCGACCGGTGGCGATTCTGCTTCACGACCAGCAAACGATGCTGAAACCCGGAGCCGTCACGACCTATTCGGAGGTCGCCCTTAAATTCCAAAAGCCGGAGGGGCTTGCGGCGGGCAACCTCTCGATCGGCTGGGACCCGGCGACCGACACGCCGACAGTGAACAAGCTCGAGATCCACCGTGGGGATCAAACGATCGACGTTCTCAAGTCCGGCCAAACGTTCACGACAATGCGGCGCGAATCGAACCTCGAA
>DATENV010000032.1:0-5495 GCA_035274805.1 Sphingomicrobium sp.
CGTCAGCCTCAGCCGATCGGGCGATCTCCTCGAAGCGGCCGCCCGCCTGTTCGACCTGCTCCATCAAGCCGACGAGGCGGATCGATCACGGATCGCCGTCGCGCCGATTCCCGATTCCGGGCTGGGCGCCGCGATCAACGACCGGCTGAGCCGGGCTGCGGCCTAAACGGCCGCGTTCGCGCCCTTAACCCTCATTTGGAAGCTCTTCCGAAGCTTCTGAAGCTTCGGCGGGATGGTGGCGATGCAATACGGGTTACGCTGCCCCTCGCCCGCCCAATAATCCTGGTGGTAATCCTCGGCCTGATACCATTCGCCTTTGGGCTCGATGGTTGTGACTACCTGCCCGTTCAGCTCGCGGTTGGCGCGCTCGATCGCGTCGCGCGCCTTGATCTCCTGGTCCTCGTCCTGCGGAAAAATCGCCGACCGGTATTGCGTCCCGACATCGTTGCCCTGGCGGTTAAGCTGCGTCGGGTCGTGGGTCGCGAAGAAGATATCGAGGAGATCACCGTAGCTGATCTGATCGGGGTCGAACGTCACGCGGATCGCCTCCGCATGGCCGGTGTTGCCGCCGCAAACCTGCTTGTAGGTAGGGTTGGCGACGCTACCGCCGGTGTAGCCGCTCTCGACCGATTTCACCCCGACCACGTCGAGGAACACCGCTTCGGTGCACCAGAAGCACCCGCCCGCGAGGACTGCGACTTGTTCACCCATGCTACCGCTCCTTCAATGATGGAGCGGAGATAGGATCGCTCAGTTCGGTTTGTAAGCAGCCTTGAGGCTGGCGAGCTCGAGCCGTTTGCCGACCCACTCGGAAAGCTCTTCGAACTCGAGCGGGCGGTCGAACACGATGCCCGCGCGGCGATCGCTGTACCAGCGGACCTCGCCCTTGATCGGCCGCAGGCTCTCCACGACCACCACCACCTTCTTGCCGACGCAATATTCCTCGATCGGCTGGACCTTGATCCCGCCCAGGGAGATGTCGTGGACGTCGACGGTATAATAGGTCTTGCCGACGCGGACCGACGCCTTGCAGGGGATCTCGAGCCGCGGCGGACGCGGCCGAAACCCGTGGCGCGGCTTGCGGCCCGCAAGCAGCTCGCCAAGGTCGAGATTCTGGTCGAACTTCAGGCCCACCATGTCGTTGCGGATCCACACGACGGTGGCCGGGATCCGCTCGGACGAGAGTTCGATGCTGACTTGCTCGCCGGTCGCCGGGGGACGCGTGACGATTGCCATCACCCCGCCGGCCGACAAGTTCTTGATCTTCACCAGCTGCTCAGCGCCCGCCTGGTCGGTGAGCTTGCCGACGCGCAGCGTCGAGGACAGGCGCTCGTCAGTCTGGCGCTCGGCAGGGCGCGGCACCGCGGTCGACAGCGAGACCGTCGTCGACTCGAACGCGGCATCGCTCGTGCTGTATGCTTGACCCGAAAGTTTCCTGCGGATGAGATCCGTGAACATGCGAAGATCTGCCTCCAGCTGATGCAATCAGCGCCAAATTGGGACTTTATCGGGGATAGGGTTAAAAAGGCGTTGAGACTTCTTGATCTCAAGCGTTGTTACTGCCTACGCCTCCCGAGGGGAGAAACGATTAAATGCCGCAGCCGCGCCTGCTGCTGATCGACGACGAGCCGGTCCTCGCCGACTATCTCGCGAGTGCAGCCAGGACCTGCGGCTTCGACCCGATCGTCACCGAGCGCGATGAGGAGTTCCGCGAGTCTTTCCTCGCGAACCGGCCGGAAATGGTCGCTGTCGATCTCGGCATGCCGGTCGACGGCGTGGAACTGATTCGCTTCATCGCCGATCAGGATTATCGCGGGCCCGTGCTGATCGTCAGCGGCTTCGACCGGCGGGTGCTCGAATCCGCATTCCGACTCGGCGAAGCGCTCGGCCTGAGCATGGCGGGGCCAATCGAAAAGCCGGTCCGCCTCGACATCCTCGAAGAGTTGCTCGGGAAGCTCAAGGCGACCCTGGTGCAATGAGCCCGCAGGCCGAGCTCGAGATCGTCCGCGGGCTGCAGCGAGCGATCGACCTTCAGCGGCTGCACATGATGTACCAGCCGAAGATATGCCTGCGCGACGGCGGGCTGCGCCAGGTCGAGGCGCTGGTTCGCTGGGACGACCCCGACCTCGGCGCGGTGAAGCCGTCCGATTTCGTGCCGCTGGCCGAGGAGCATGGGCTGATCCACGATCTCACGCAGTGGGGACTGCGGACCATCCTCAGGCAATGGCTCGATTGGCGCGACGAAGGCCTCGATACGTGCATCGCGTTCAACATCTCCGCGCTTAGCCTTCAGCACCTCGACTTTCCCGATCTCGTCGAGCGGATGTGCCGCGCGCTGGACGTGCCGACCGACCGGCTTGTCCTTGAACTGACCGAGGGCGCCACTCAGCCGCTGGTCAAACTGATGGACGCGCTAACCCGATTCCGGATCAAGGGTATTGGTCTTGCCATCGACGACTTCGGGACCGGCTATTCCTCACTGATGCAGCTGCGCCAGCTGCCGTTCACCGAGGTCAAGATCGACCAGGCCTTCGTGGCCGACGTGCCTTACTCGCGCGACTCCCGGCTCATCATCCAGGCGGTGACCGAGCTGGCGCACGGGCTCGGACTTACGGCAACCGCCGAAGGCGTCGAGACGATCGACCAGTTGCGGACCGTCCGCGAGCTCGGTTGCGATTACGTCCAGGGTTACCTGATTGCCCCGCCGCTGGACCCGAAGGTATTGAATGCATGGGTGCAGAAGTTCCGCCGTGCCTGGCCGGCGATGGTTGCCGAAGAGAAACTCGCGCTGTGGGAAGACGTCGAAGCGGATGGCATCAAGTGATGGTCAGGGCGACACGTCGAACCTGATTCCCTGCGCGAGCGGCAAATCTGACCCGTAATTGATCGTGTTGGTCTGCCGCCGCATGTAGGCGCGCCAGCTGTCGGAGCCGCTTTCGCGGCCGCCGCCGGTCTCCTTCTCGCCGCCGAACGCGCCGCCGATCTCGGCGCCCGACGGACCGATGTTGACGTTGGCGATGCCGCAGTCCGATCCGGCGGCCGACATGAACCGCTCGGCTTCCTTGAGATCGTTGGTGAAGATCGACGAGGACAAGCCTTGCGGCACGGCGTTGTTCAGCGCGATCGCCTCGTCGAGCTGACGATAACGCAAAACGTAGAGGATCGGGGCGAACGTCTCCTTCATCACCGTTGCCTGCTGCGCCGGAGCTTCGACAATCGCCGGCCTGACGTAGAACCCGCCGGGGACAGCATCGACGCGCTCGATCTTCTCGCCGAGCACCGCGTGCATCGCAACGAATGCAGATTCGTCGATCAGCGGGCCGATCAATGTGTCGGGCTCGCGCGGATCGCCAATCTTCACTTGCGCAAACAGCGCGCGCAGCCGCTCGACCAACTGGTCGGCGACGCTCTCATGCACGATCAGCCGCCGGAGCGTCGTGCAACGCTGGCCCGCGGTCCCCGCCGCGGAAAAGAGGATCGCGCGCGCGGCGAGCTCGAGGTCGGCGCTTGGCGCGACGATCGTCGCATTGTTCCCGCCAAGCTCGAGTAGGACGCGCCCGAAGCGGCTCGCGACGCGGGGTCCAACGATGCGCCCCATGGCGGTCGAACCGGTAGCCGAGACCAACGCGATGCGAGCATCGTCGACCAGGGCCTCGCCGACCTCGCGGCCTCCCTGAACGGTTTGAATCAGTCCCTCAGGCGCATCTCCGAACCGGCCGAGCGCGCGGCGCACGGCAGCCATGACCGCTTCCGCGCACAGCGGCGTTTTCTCGCTCGGCTTCCAGATGACGGCGTCGCCGCAGACCAGCGCCAGGGCCGCATTCCAGGCCCATACCGCGACCGGGAAGTTGAACGCGCTGATCACCAGCACCGGCCCGAGCGGATGCCACTGCTCCATCATCCGGTGGTTGGGGCGCTCGCTGGCGATCGTCAGGCCATAGAGCTGGCGCGAAAGACCGACCGCGAAATCGCAGATGTCGATCATCTCCTGGACTTCGCCGAGGCTCTCCTGCACGATCTTGCCGGCTTCGAGCGTGATCAGCTGCGCGAGCGGCTCCTTCGCGGCGCGCAATTCTTCACCGAGCAGCCGCACCAGTTCACCGCGGCGCGGGGGCGGCACCACGCGCCATTGCTCGAACGCTTGGGCGGCCAACGCGCATGCCGCTTCGGGATCGCCAGTCTCGATACGGCCGATTTCCTCGCCATCGATCGGCGAGCGGCTGACGAGCGCACCCGCGCCCGTGATCCCGAAGCGCGCCACCAGCTCGGCTGCCTGCTCTGAAGGGCTCATGCGAGCAGCTCCTTAGCCTTGGCCATGGCGGCGACGCCGGCGTCGATAGTCTCATCCTTCTTGCCGAAGCACAGCCGCACCAGATGCCGCGGCGGATCCCGTTCCGCGAAGGACGACAGGGGAACGACGGCCACGCCGGCCCGCTCGACCGCGGCAGTGGCGAACGCTTCGTCGTCGAGCGCCAGGCCGGATTCCGCAAGGTCCACGCACAGGAAATAGGTCGACGTCGCATCGAGCACGACATACCCGCTCGCCCGCAACCCATCGGCCATGCGATCGCGAGCTCGCTGGAAGCGGGCCTGCATGGGCGCGATCCACGCGTCGCCTTCAGTCAGGCCGAACGCGACCGCCGCCTGCAGGTTGGGTGCGGTCGCGAAGGTCAGGAACTGGTGGGCCCGGGCGACGACCGTCGCAAGCTCGGGCGAGGCGACCATCCAGCCGACTTTCCATCCGGTCAGCGAGAAGATCTTGCCGGCCGACCCGATCTTGATCGTCCGCTCGGCCATGCCGGGCAGGGTCGCGAAGGGGGTGAACCGGGCGCCGTCGAGCAGGACATGCTCCCAAACTTCGTCGCTGATCACGGTCAGGTCCTTGGCCTCGGCAATCGCGGCGACAACGTCGAGTTCTTCGCGACCGAACAGCCGCCCGGCCGGGTTGTGGGGATTGTTCAGCAGGATTGCGCGGGTGTTGGCGCTGAGGGCCGTCTCCAGCGCGGACTCCTCAATGCGCCACTCCGGCGGCCGCAACGCCACTTCGACGGGCGTTCCCCCAGCACGGCGGATCATCGGCGCATAGCTGTCATAGGCCGGCGTAAAGATGATTACCTCGTCGCCGGGCTCGACTGCCGCCAGGATCGCCGCGCCCAACGCCTCGGTCGCGCCGCTGGTGACGCACACATTCTCGGCGTCGAGCTGCTGTAGGAAATGCCGGCTGTAGTGCGCCGCCACCGCCTCGCGCAGCGCAATCAGGCCGCGCGACGGAGCATATTGGTTGGAGTTTTCCTTCAACGCGCGCGCGGCGGCATCGAGGATTTCGTCGGGCCAGCCGAAGTCCGGAAAGCCCTGCCCCAGGTTCACGGCCCCGTGCTGGGCGGCGGCCAGGGACATGCGTTCGAAGACGCTGGTCTTCATTGCCTCGTAGAGCGGGTTCATCGGCGCTGGCATAGCGGTGCGAACCGTTCACTGCGAGGGCGGCGGGCTCTACC
>DATENV010000033.1:0-2615 GCA_035274805.1 Sphingomicrobium sp.
CGCGCGCGGATGAACGAAAGCCCTTTGGGCGCCGCCGCGCTCGCCGGCGCCAGCTTTCCCATTGACCGCCACAAAACCGCAGACGCGCTCGGGTTCGAGCGGCCGACCGCCAACAGCCTCGACAGCGTCTCGGACCGAGACTTCGCGCTGGATTACCTCTCCGCTGCCGCGCAATGCTCGCTGCACCTGTCGCGGCTTGCCGAGGAATTGGTGATTTGGGCCAGCCCAGCGTTCGGCTTCGTGAAACTGTCCGACCAATTCGCGACCGGCTCGTCGATCATGCCGCAAAAGCGCAATCCCGACGCGGCCGAGCTGGTGCGCGGGCACAGCGGCCGGATCATCGGCGCGCTGACGTCGCTGATGGTGACGATGAAAGGCCTGCCGCTCGCTTATTCCAAGGACATGCAGGACGACAAGGAGCCGGTGTTCGAGGCGTACGATCTGTTGATGCTGTCGCTCGAAGCGCTCGCCGGAATGATTGAGACCGTCGAGTTCGTGCCCGAGCGCATGCGGGCCGCGGCATCGCAGGGCTTTTCGACCGCGACCGACCTTGCCGACTGGCTGGTGCGCAAGGCCGACGTGCCGTTCCGCGAGGCACATCACATCACGGGGCGGGCGGTGAAGCTGGCCGAGGAGCGCGGCTGCAACCTCGATGAGCTGACGATCGAAGACCTCAAGAGCATCGACGAACGCGTCGACAGCCGCGTGTTCGACGTGCTCAGCGTCGACGCCTCGGTGCGCAGCCGCACCAGCTACGGCGGGACCGCGCCGGAGCAAGTGCGCGAACAGATCGCACAGGCGAAATTCGACCTAGGCCTGTGACCGCCACTGCCGCTGCGCCAGCGTCCGCAGCCGAAGCGCATTCAGTTTGATGAACCCCGCGGCGTCGCGATGGTCGTAGCTGCCGCTGCCTTCCTCGAACGTCACCAGGTCCTGGTCGTACAGCGACTGGTCGCTCTCCCGCCCGATCACCGTCGCATTGCCCTTGTAGAGCTTCATCGTGACACGGCCGGTCACATGCTCCTGGCTCTTGTCGATCGCCGCCTGGAGCATCTCCCGCTCGGGGCTGAACCAGAAGCCGTTGTAGATCAGGCTCGCGTAGCGCGGCATCAGCTCGTCCTTGAGGTGCATCGCGCCGCCATCGAGCGTGATGCTCTCGATCCCGCGATGCGCGGCGAGCAGGATGGTGCCGCCGGGCGTCTCGTAAACGCCGCGCGACTTCATCCCGACGAAGCGGTTCTCGACCAGGTCGAGCCGGCCGATGCCGTTGTCGTGGCCAAGGCTGTTGAGCCTGGTCAGCAACGCGGCCGGCGAGAGGGCCTCACCATCGATGGCAACCGGATCGCCCCTCTCGAAATCGATCGTGACCACCGTCGCCTTGTCCGGGGCATCTTCGGGCGAAATCGTCCGCTGGTGGACGTGTTCCGGAGCCTCGGCCGCCGGATCCTCGAGCACCTTCCCTTCCGACGACGAATGCAGCAGGTTGGCGTCGATCGAGAATGGCGCGTCGCCGCGCTTGTCCTTGGCGATCGGGATCTGGTGCTTCTCGGCGAAGTCGAGCAGCGCCTCACGGCTCTGGAAATTCCACTCGCGCCACGGGGCGATCACGCGGATGTCGGGCTCGAGCGCATAGTAGCCGAGCTCGAAACGGACCTGGTCGTTGCCCTTGCCGGTCGCGCCGTGACAGACGGCGTCGGCGTTGACCGCCCGCGCAATCTCGATCTGGCGCCTGGCGATCAGCGGCCGCGCGATCGACGTGCCGAGCAGATAGTCGCCCTCATACACCGTGTTCGCCCGGAACATCGGGAAGACGAAGTCGCGGACGAACTCCTCGCGCAAATCCTCGATGAAGATGTTCTCGGGCCGCACGCCGAGCATTTCCGCCTTGCGCCTAGCCGGCGCGACCTCCTCGCCCTGGCCGAGGTCGGCGGTGAAGGTCACCACCTCGGCGTCATATTCGGTCTGCAGCCACTTCAAGATGATCGAGGTGTCGAGCCCGCCCGAATAAGCGAGCACGACCTTCAGCTTCCTGGTTTTCATCGCGCCTGTTCCAGCATCCAAAGCATCGCCCCGCGCGCGGTGTGCATCCGGTTCTCGGCCTGCCGCCAGACCGCCGAGCGCGGCCCGTCGATCACCGCCGCCGTCACTTCCTCGCCGCGCCGCGCGGGCAAGCAGTGGAGGAAACGCGCGTTCGGCGCGAGCGCCATCAGCGCCTCGTCGACCCGGTAGGGCTCGAACGCGGCGCGCCGCTCGGCGTTGTCTTCGCCGCCCATCGACACCCAGACGTCCGAATAAACGATGTCCGCACCTTCGACCGCTTCGGCCGGGTCGATGACTTGCCGCGCTCCTTCGAGGCCGTGGCCTTCGGGACTGGCGATCGCGAACTCGGCTCCAGCGAGCGCGCAGCCTTCGGCGAGCGAGCGCGACACATTGTTGCCCTCGCCGATGAAGGCGATTTTCAAGCCGTCGAGCCGGCAGAGCAACTGCTTGATGGTCAGCAGGTCCGCGAGCGCCTGAAGCGGATGCTCGGTGCCCGACAGCATGTTGAGCACCGGCGCCGCATTCGCCGCCGCCATTTGCTCCAGAAGCTTATGGTCGAACACGCGCGCGGCGAT
>DATENV010000034.1:0-6354 GCA_035274805.1 Sphingomicrobium sp.
CGATCGCTTCGCCGATCTTGCCGCGCTTGAACTGCGCCCAGCCGAGCGAATCGGTGATCGAGGCGTCGTCGGGCGCGAGCTCGCTCGCCTTGCGGATCATCGCCTCGGCGGAATCGAGGTTTTCGCCCCGCTCGAGCTGGCCGTAGCCCATGAAGTTGAGCAACAGCGGCTGCTCGGGCGCGATCGCCAGCGCCTGCTGCAGCGCGGCGCGCGCTTCGGGCCACCGATTGCCGTCCTCTAGCGCGCTCGCGCGGAGCAGCAGCAAGGTCCACAGCTCGCTCTTGAGGTTATGCGCCTGGGCTAGCGCAAGCGCGCGGCCATAAGCATCGGCGGCGGGGCCGTGGCGCTTCATCGCCTGCAGCACGTCGCCGAGCCGCGAGTAATCGCTTGCCTCGGCGCCCGGCGCCGCGGCGGCGGTTGCCGCGATCTGATACGCTTCGTTGACCCGCTTGCGGTCGGTCAGGATCCGCACCTGGACGTCCCGCACTTGCGAGATCAGCGCATCGTCGGCGGGAACGGTCCGAAGCAGCGCGAGTGCCTCGTCCGTCCGGTCCTGACCGGCAAGCAGGAGCGCGAGCAGCGACGTCGCGCTGCTGCTCTTGGGGTTCGCGTAGCGGGCCACCTGGACCAGCCCGATCGGAGGCGAGCCGCGCTGCAGCCGCGCCAGGTCGGCGGCGAAGGCCGTCAGGACCTCGCTGAACGCCTCGCCAAGGCTGTCGATCGCCTGCCCGCTGCGCTTGCCGGCGGTGATCCGCTGGCGGGCCGCGGCTTCACCCGCGCCCATGCCCTCGATAATCATCAGCGCGCGCTGGCGGTCGCCCGCGGCAAGAAAGCCGTCAGCGAAGGCGAGCCGGAGCCGCTCATCCCTCGCGCCCGCCCGGCCGACCGCCGAACGCGCGAACGGCTCGGCCTCGGCGGTACGACGGAACTTGACCAGGATCAGGCCCCGCTGCTCCGCCACCAATGGCGTGAGCAGGCTGGTCGGCGGCATCTGGTCGAGGGTCGACAGGGCGAGGTCGGCGTTGCCCCGGTCCGCCGCGGCCCAGGCGGTGACCAGCGGCGTCAGGAAGGTGAGGTCGCCGTTTTCGCCCCGCGCCGATAGCCATGCAATCGCGCGCTCGGGCCGGCGCCGCCGGATCTCCTCGGCGACCAGCAGCAGCCGCGCATCGCTCGGCAGCTTCGCCGCCGGCACGCTGCCCGCCAGGCTCAGCGCGAGTTCCATTTGCCCGGCGCCGATCGCTTCGCTCAGCGCTTTCCTGGCGATTTCGACCTGCCCCGGCTGGGATTCCGACAGTGCCGCGAGCAGCCGCGCTGCGCGCCCATGGTCGCCGTTCATCGCCGCGGCGCGCGCCTGGACGTAGGTTCGCGCCGTATCGGAGACGGCCACCCGCGCGGCAACCGGTCCGGAGCAGAGCGCCAGTGCCACGACCGCCGATCCGGCCAGCCACTTACATGTTTGGATAATTGGGTCCTCCGCCACCTTCAGGGGTGACCCAGCTGATGTTCTGGGTCGGGTCCTTGATGTCGCACGTCTTGCAGTGGACGCAGTTCTGCGCGTTGATCTGCAGCCTGGGTTCGCCACTTTCGGTTCCTACGAATTCGTACACGCCTGCCGGGCAATAGCGCTGCTCGGGACCGGCATAGACCGGCAAGTTGATCGCCGTTGGTATGTCGGCATCCTTGAGCGTCAGATGAACCGGCTGGTCCTCCTCGTGGTTGGTATTCGAAACGAACACCGAGGATAAACGGTCGAACGTTAACACGCCGTCGGGCTTGGGATAGTCGATCGGCCGGGCCTTTTCCTTGGGCGTCAAGTGCTCGTGATCGGGCTTGTGCCTGAGCGTCCACGGGACGCCAATCCCGAGGTAATTCAACCACATATCCAGCCCCGCATAGAGCGTTCCCAGGGTCCCGCCCCAATGCGCGACCGCGGGCTGGGCGTTGCGGACCATCTTGAGCTCCTTGACGATCCAGCTGTCGTGCAAAGCGGACGGGTATGCCTCCAGCACGTCATTCGAGCGGTCGGCGACTATCGCCTCGAACGCGGCCTCGGCCGCGAGCATCGCCGATTTCATCGCCGTGTGCGTGCCCTTGATGCGGGGCACGTTCACGAAACCCGCCGAACAGCCGATCAGCGCGCCGCCTGGGAAAACCAGATTCGGAATGGCCTGGTAGCCGCCTTCGTTGATTGCCCGGGCGCCGTAGGACAGCCGGCGGCCGCCTTCGATCTCCGCGCGGATCGCCGGATGCGTCTTCCAGCGCTGCATTTCCTCGAACGGCGACAAATAGGGATTGGCGTAATCGAGCGAGACGACGAAGCCGAGCGCGACCTGGCCCGCCTCCTGGTGATAGAGGAAGCCCCCGCCCCACGCGTCGCCGAGCGGCCAGCCCTGAGTGTGGATCACTCGCCCTGGCTTATGCTTGTCGGCAGGAACCTCCCACAATTCCTTGATTCCGAGCCCAAAAACCTGCGGCCCGCTCTCGTCCCGTAAGCCGAACAGCTCGGTGAGCCGCTTGGTGAGGTGCCCGCGCGCGCCTTCGCCGAAGAGGGTGTAGCGCGCGTGAAGCTCCATGCCCGGCTGGTAGTCGGGCCGATGGCTGCCGTCGCGGGCGATGCCGAGGTCGCCGGTCGCGACCCCCTTCACCGAGCCGTCCTCGTTGAACAGGATCTCGGCCGCCGGAAAACCGGGGAAAATCTCGACGCCGAGCTCCTCGGCCTGTCCGGCAAGCCAGCGGCAGAAGTTGCCCAGGCTGAGCGTGTAGGTGCCCTTGTTGTGCATGAAGGCTGGAGTGAGCAGTTCCGGCAGGCCGAATTTGCCCTTCCTGGTCAGCACCCAATGATGGTTCTCGGTGACCGGCACGGTCAGCGGCGAGTCCTTCTCCCGCCAGTCGGGGATCAACTCGTTGAGCGCCACCGGGTCGATCACCGCGCCCGACAGGATGTGCGCGCCGACTTCGCTGCCTTTCTCGAGGATGCAGACCGACAGCTCGCGGCCGGCCTCGTTGGCGAGCTGCTTGAGGCGGATCGCGGCGCTGAGCCCGGCCGGTCCGGCGCCGACGATCACCACGTCATAGGCCATGGACTCGCGCTCGCTCATCCGCTCCCCTTCATCCTGTCGCGACGGAAACACAATTCGACTCAATTGCCCTGCCAATTCCTTGACCATCGCGTCAATGCCGCGCGAGGAAGTGCGCGTGGGAGGGAAATGGCATTGATCGGCATTGCCGAGGCACGCAGCGCATTGGCCTGGTGGCTCGAAGCCGGCGTCGACGTCGCCGTGCAGGAAGAGCCGCGCAACTGGCTGAAGCCCCCCTCACCCCGGACGCAACCCAAGACTGTTGAGCCGCCTCCAGCGGAACCGAACGTCGCGCCGCCGTCGCTCGAGACGCTTGCGGCGCTGCAGGAGTGGCTTGCCAGCAGCACCCAGCTTCCGCTGGCGTCAGGGACGGCGCGCCGCATCCTTCCGCAAGGGCCCGAAAACGCTGCCATCATGCTGCTCGCGGACGCGCCGACGCTGGAGGATTTCGCCGCCGGGCAGCCGATCGGCGGCGAGTCCTGGGAGCTCGCCACGCGGATGCTCGCCGCGATCAAAATTCCGGCAGAACAGGCTTACAGTGCTTCCCTCTCCTGCCTCCATGTTCCCGGCGCCCGCATGAGCCCCGCCGATCGCGAAGCCTGCGCCGAGATTGCGCGGCGTCACATCCAGCTTGCCAAGCCCAGGCGCCTATTGCTGTTTGGCGACGGCCCGGCGCAGGCGCTGCTCGGCAAGCCGCTCGCCCAGGCCCGCGGCCATGTCCACAAGGTCGAGGGCGTGCGCACCGTCGCGACCTTCCATCCGCGCCACCTGATTAATCAACCCTCAAACAAGTCCTTGGCATGGAAGGACTTGCTGCTGCTGATGGAGGACGAATCTTGAAGTCCGGTATGCTCGCGTTCGGAGCGTTGATCTGGGCCGCGCCGCTATTTGCGCAGGCTCCGTCGGACCCCCTTGCGCCGCTGCCCGTACCCTCTCCGCCGCAGCCACAAACTTCGCCGGCTCCGGCGCCGAAGCCGACCTGGCCGGCGCATGAGACTGTCGTCCCTATCCTCGGCCCGCCGGCACCAGCCAAGGCCGTGCCGGCAGCTTCACCTCCGGTCGCGTCCGCTCCAGTGCCGGCCGTCGCAGTCCCCAGGAATTGGCGCGGGGTGTTCGACGCGATCGACGCCGGCAATTGGGCGTCGGCGCAGGCCGGCATCGCCGCCCTGCCGCGCAGCATCCTGACACCGGTCGCCAAGGCCGAGCTGTACACCGCGAAGGGCTCGCCGGTCGTGGACCTGGCGTCGCTCCAGGCGCTGATCGCCGAAGCGCCCGAATTGCCGCAGGCCGATCAGCTCGCCGCCCTCGCGGTCCGGCGCGGAGCGCTGACCGCGCCGCCGATCCTGGCCGAAAAACCGACCTACAACCTTGGCTCGGCGCCGGTCCGCTACAAGGCGAGGCCGGTGCAGGGCGAGCCCTATGCGGACCAGCTCCGCGCCGCGCTCGACCCCCTGATCAAGGTCAACGATTCGGCTGGGGCCGAAGGACAACTTCTGCTGTTCGCGCCGTCGCTATCCGTCGAAGCGCGGGCGGAGGCCGCGCAGCGCGTCGCTTTCGCTTATTACGTCAACGGCCTCGACCTCGACGCCCGGCGCGTGTCGGACACATGGCGCCAGGGCGCGACCGGCGAATGGGCCAGCCAGGCGGCCTGGATATCCGGTCTCGCCTCGTGGCGGCTTGGGGACTGGAATGCCGCGTCGACGGATTTTCAGCAGGTGGCCGCGCTGGCGCAGCAGCGGGAGCTTCGCGCCGCCGGTTACTATTGGGCCGCTCGGGCGGAGCAGGCCGCCGGGCGCCCGCGCTCGGTCGAAAGGTTGCTGAGGTCCGCCGCAACCACCGCGGAGTCGACCGAGAGCTTCTACGGCCTGCTGGCGCGCGAATCGCTGGGTCTCTCGACAAGGCTCTCCGCCGATCCCTTCGTCGGCAGCGACCCGCCGGTCGATTACCTGACTAACGTGCAGCGCGCGATGGAGCTGGCGAAGATCGGCGAGCCGTCGCTGGCCGAGGAGCTGCTCCGGCACCAGGCGAAGATCGGCACGCCTGCCGAGCATCACGCGCTAATCCAGGTCGCCAAGGGCCTCGACTTACCCGCCGCGCAGATGTGGCTCGCCAATAATGGGCAATGGGGAGCGCGCTCGGACGCTTCCGACCGGTATCCCAACCCTGCCTGGCGACCAATGAACGGCTGGCGCGTCGACCCGGCGCTCGCCTTCGGCCATATCGTCCAGGAATCGGCGTTCCGGCGCACCGCGGTGAGCCACGCGGGGGCGGTTGGATTGATGCAGGTGCTCCCCATAACGGCCCAGCAAATGGCGAACAGCCGCGGCGTGCCCTACTCGCGCGCCAGCCTGACCGACCCTCGCTACAACCTCGAGTTCGGGCAGAGCTTCATCGAAACGATGCGCGGCTCGTCGGCGACCGCTGGCCAGCTCCCGCGGATCATCGCGTCCTACAATGCCGGGCCACTGCCCGTGGCTCGTTGGGCAGGCATCAACGACAAGGGCGATCCGCTGCTGTGGATCGAGTCGATCCCTTACTGGGAGACCCGCTATTACGTGCCGGCGGTGCTGCGGAACATGTGGGTGTATCAAGGCCTCAACAACGAGCAAACGACGACGCTGAAGGCGATGGCGCAACATCGCTGGCCGAGCTTTCCGACGAGCATGACCGCGCTCAACCACTAAACTCGTTCTTGTTATGTTCTCGCGATCGGCATAGGATTCATCCATGCCCGTCGAGTCGAGCCATGGCCGTGGGGCGACCCGCAATCCCACGCCCACGCGCTTCAATCTCCAGCAACGGGTCGCCGAGGGCGAATGGCTCGACCAGGTCGAAGCTCTCGACGGCGTGCCGAAGCGCCGGACCACGGTTACGATCGAACATCCGAAGTCGATCCTGACGCGCAACAGCTCGCCGGACATCGGCTTCGACCGCTCGGTCAACGCCTATCGGGGCTGCGAACATGGCTGCATTTACTGCTTCGCGCGGCCCACCCATGCCTATCACGACCTGTCGCCGGGCGTGGACTTCGAATCGCGCCTGTTCGTGAAGCCCACGGCGGCTCAGCTGCTGCACGCGGCGCTGTCCCGGCCCGGGTACGAGTGCAAGCCGATCGCGATGGGCACCAACACCGATCCCTACCAGCCGATCGAGGAGCGCTGGCGGATCACCCGCTCGGTCATCGAGCTGCTGGTCGAGACTCGCCATCCCTTCACGATCACCACCAAGTCGGACCGCGTGCTGCGCGATATCGACCTGTTGAAGCAGGCGGCCGATC
>DATENV010000035.1:0-2532 GCA_035274805.1 Sphingomicrobium sp.
GTGTCGTCGGCGCGTGTTACCCGCTGGATGATCAGCCCGCCGTTGGCGTTGCCGAGCTCCGGATAGCCGCAGCGGATGTGTTGCTGCGACAGAAGTCGGGCGAACAGATCGCCGCGCTCGCCCGGAATTTCGTCGAGCTTGTCGCTGGTCATCAGGACGCCGCCGGAGAAACCCGCGAACAGGAGCAGCGACCGGACCTCCTCGTCGCTCAGCTCATGGAATCGGCCTCGCAGGAGCACGCAATCGGGGTCGGCTTGCCACAGGATGCCCGAGGCGTGGTTGCGGGTCAGCTGATCGCGCAACAGGCTTTCGGCGGAATAGTCGCCGCGCCAGCTGACCCCGATGTCGCGGCCGATGCGCGCGGCATCGATCAGCCCGACCGAAGCCCACAGCGGGCACCCGCAGCCGAGCCACAGCGCGTCGCCAATCTCTTCGCGGATGATCGCCGCCATCGTCCGCCAGATCTCGACCCGCGACAGCCCTGGTCGGTGCCAGCGCGCCTCGTCCGGACCGTATTCCATCCCGGCGTTCATGAAGTCGGTCTTGAAGTAGCGCGCGCCCCAGTCGCGCTGCCAGGTGCGGAAGACCTGGCGAATGTAGGCGGCGGCGTCGGGATGGGTGACGTCGAGCACGTAATATTCTTCGCTGCGCTTGTGCCAGCGGAACTCGCCGTAGAATTTCATGTGAGCCAGCGGCCCGCCTGAGGTGGATTGCACGACCCAATCGGGATGCCCGGCGAACAGCCGGCTTCGATTGCCGACCAGGAACGGCGCGATCCACAGGCCCGGCGTGAAGCCGGCCGCGGCGATATCCTCGATCAGCGGCTTCATGCCGCGCGGGAACTGCGGCCGGAGGTCGAGCCAGTCGCCCATTTCCGGCGCGAAGCCGTCGTCGATCTGGAACACGTCCAGCCGAGTGTTGCGCTGATCGCGGAATTTCGCAGCAGCCCGGAGATGCTCGAGGATCGAGCGTTCGTCGATCGCCGCGTAAAGGTTGTACCAGGAGCACCAGCCGGTGATCCGCCGCTCGGGGATACGCGGCGGCAGCGGCGATTCGGCGGCGGTGATCCGCGACCAGCGCCGAAGCGCCTCCTCGACTTGGTCGTCCTCGAAAATGACGAGCGGTTCGGCTTCGACCGTTCCGGCGTGCGGAACGAAGTCCCATAGAGTCTCGACGTCCACTGTCGGCGCGGCTGCGGTGCCGCCGAAGCGGAATCGGCTTTGAAATCTGTCGTGCCGCGAAAAGCCGAGAACAAAAGCGCCGGGGCCATCGCGTGGTAGCAAGGCCGTCATCGCGAAGCCGAGGGTGGGCGCCTTGGCGGGCGGGCCGTCACCCGCAGGTGTTCCGGGTTCGACGAAGAAGCTGCCGTCCCAGCTTTGATAACCGTTGCGCAGGTAGGCCCGGATGCCGTCGATCCGGCCGAAACGCAGGCCAAGGCTGTCGATCGGGCGCTCCTCTGGCAGTCCCTCGACACGGAGCTGGAACCGAACGATTTGGGAAGTCTCAATCTCCAGAATTGCGACGCCCTCTCCGAGCTGCCAGCGGACGGCGTTCCCGTCGACCTCGGGCGGAGCATCGGTCGCGACTTCGCCGTTGATCAGCGGCTGGATATTCCCCAGCCGAATGCCGCGGCTGGTGAAGCTCGGCGCCGCGACATCGACGTCAATCGCCAAGCCGCAGCTCCCGCCCTTCGCGTGCCGATTGAACGGCCGTCAGAGCCAGCCGCAGCGTTGCCGCGCCCTCGCGCAACGGAATGTACGGCTCGCCCTTGTCGGCAATTGCCGACGCGACGTCGGCGAGTTGCGCCACGAACGGATCGGTCCGTCCGGCGACCGTTTCACTGCTCACGTCGCCCGCCGTGCGCGTCAGCACCGCGTCGTTCCAGCTGGTGAAGCGGCCGGTCATCCGTTCGGCCATGATCGCCCATTCCTTGTGCCACACGCCGGGAATGGCGATGTTCGACGCGGTCAGGCTCGCGATCCGGCCATCATCCCAGCCGAAGATCGTCGCGGAAAGGTCCTCGACATCATAATCGGGGACGTCGCGGTGGAAGAGGTTGGCGTAGCGCGCATAGACGCTGTCGGGCTCGCCGACGAGGTGGCGGATCAGGTCGATCTGGTGGATCGCCTGTTCGAGGATCTGCCCGCCCGACTGCGCGCGCTTGCGCCACCAGTGGGCGTGCAGCGCATTGCAATAATAGCCGCCGACATAGAGCCCGACCGGGCCCGTATCGAGCTTGCGCCAGCGGCGCACCGCGTCGCCGAACCGATACATGAACCCGATCGCCGCCACCACGCCCGCGGCCTCGACGGCGGCGACCATCCGAGTGGCGGCATCCATGTCGAGCGCGATCGGTTTTTCGACCAGCAGATGCACGCCGCGCGCGGCCGCATGCTCAATTTCGCCGCGACGATTGTACGGCGGCAAAGTCGCGATCAGGAGGTCGATGCCCTCATCGATCATCCGGTCGAGGTCGACAAAGGCCCGGCCGCCCTGGCTTTCGGTGAAGACGGTTGTCCGGTCGAAGTCGCG
>DATENV010000036.1:0-4803 GCA_035274805.1 Sphingomicrobium sp.
CTGGGCTTACGTTTGCCGCGGCACGCCGCCAGTCAGCGCGAGCCGCTTGCTCACCAGCGCGGGCAAGTACGGCTATTTCGTCACCGACCTCCGGCTGGAATTCGACGCCGCGACCCACCGGCTGATCTCTCAGGACGCAAGAAACATCGTCGTCGGCAACGGCGATCGCGGCGTGGATGCCGCCGAGAAAGCGCTGGTCGACCGCTACGCCTCGGCCGTTGCGCCGATCGCCAGCCGGATCGTGGGCCACCTGACGGCGCCGGCTCCGAAAGACGTCGAGGACGGAGAGAGCGCCGCGGCGGACCTGATCGCCGATTCGATGCTGGCGGCAACGCGATCGCGGGAGAATGGTGGCGCGCAGCTGGCGCTGGTCAATGCCACCGGCGTGCGCGTCGACCTTCCCGGCGGCGATGTCCGCTACGATGCGGCGTTCGCGATGATGCCGTTCGGGAACAACCTGGTGGTGATGACGCTGACCGGCGCGCAGCTCAAAGCGGCGCTCGAGCAGCAATATGCGATCCCGATCCGCGCCGGTTTCACGACTCCCGCCGCGCTCGCCCCGTCGGCGGGTTTCACCTACGTCGTCGACATGAGGAAGCCGGAGGGCAGCCGCGTCGTCGACATGCGGCTCAACGGCAAGCGGATCACGCCAGACGGCCGCTATCGTGTCGCGCTGAACAATTACCTCGCGTCGGGCGGCGACAGCCTGACTGCCTTTACCGCCGGAACCGACGTTACCGACCAGGGCATCATCGACCTTGACGCCTTGGTGGCCTGGATCGCGCCTGGACGCACCCCACCAACGCCCAACCGGATTCGGATCATCCGCTAGCGGAGCGGCGGCTCGTCGAAGCTGCGAAGCTTGCGGCTGTGGAGGCCCTCGCCTTCGCGCTGCAGCAGGTTGAGCGCTTCGATCCCGATCCGCAAATGCTGGCTGATCGCGCGCTCGTAGAAAGCGTTGGCCTGGCCGGGCAGCTTGAGCTCGCCGTGCAGCGGCTTGTCCGAAACGCACAGCAAGGTTCCGTAGGGCACTCGGAAGCGATAGCCCTGCGCCGCGACGGTCGCCGATTCCATGTCGATCGCGACCGCGCGGCTTTGGTTGAAGCGCAGCGCGGAGGCGGCGTAGAGCAGTTCCCAATTGCGGTCGTCGGTCGTCACGACGGTGCCCGTGCGCAGCCGCCGCTTGACGCTGTCCTCGTCCTCGCCCGTGATCGAGGTGGTCGCGTCGAACAGAGCCTTCTGCACTTCGGCGATCGCCGGCAGCGGAATCTCCGGCGGCAACACGTCGTCGAGCACATGGTCGTCGCGCAAATAAGCGTGCGCGAGCACGTAGTCGCCGATCGTCTGGCTCGGCCTCAAGCCGCCGCAATGGCCGATCATCAACCAGACTTCCGGCCGCAGCACCGCGACATGGTCGCACACGGTCTTCGCGTTCGACGGACCGACGCCGATGTTGACCAGGGTGATGCCGGTGCGGTCGTCAGCCATCAGATGATAGGCCGGCATCTGGTGTCGGCGCCATTGGCCGGCCGCGATTTGCGCTTCGGCGTTGGTCAGCTCGCCCGGCTCGTACAGCGCGCCGGGCACCGACAGGGCGGTGAAGCGCGAGTCCTTGCGCCGCAGCGTGTCGATCGCGACCCCGACGAACTCGTCGACGTAACGGACATAGTTGGTGAACAGCACGAACTGCTGGAAATGCTCGGGGGGCGTTCCGGTGTAATGCTTGAGCCGTGCCAGGCTGAAATCGGTGCGTGGGCCGTCGAACAACGCGAGCGGCCGAGGCTGCTCGGGACGATGCTTCCACACGCCGTCGGCGATTTCGTCGCCGAGGTGGATCAGCTCGTTCGACGGGAAGTAGCGCGATAGCTCGGACGTGCCGATATCGCCGACTTGGATCCCGCTATTCTCGATCACATACGCGTACGGAATCTCGCTGGCCGAGTGGCCGACCGAAACGGTGACGTCATAATCGCGGACAAGGTGGTCGAGCTGGTCAACCAGATAGTCGCGGAACAGCTCGGGCCGGGCGATGCTGGTCGCATAGACGCCAGGCTGGCTGAGCCGGGCGAACGCGCGCGACAGCGCCGTGGCGGGGAGCTTGCCGCCATAGTCGATCCGAAGCTCGGGGTAGGCGAAGGCGCCCTTCTTGCGCGCCCGGGCGTCGGGCGGCGTGCCATCCTCGACGTAGCGGGCCAGGGCCTGGCGGAGGTTGGCGACCGATTGATCGTAGATCGTCGTCAGCTGGTCGACGATCCCGTGGGCGTTGAAGGCACGTTTCATGGCCCGCACTAAGCGGCAGAGCGGCCGCGAGGCAAGTCGGTGCGGTCGCCGCCGTCGATGTCCTTAGGAGCTTCGTGCTCGATCATCCCCCGGATGATCTGCGCGCGATCGCCGGCTTCGGATGTCCCCCGGACATCCTCCAGGCGGCGATGGTGCCCAGGAGAGGACTCGAACCTCCACGCCCTTGCGAGCGCCAGCACCTGAAGCTGGTGCGTCTACCAATTCCGCCACCTGGGCACGGAAACTACAATTTAGTGGTAGGCCGGCGCGCTTAAAGGGGGGCGCCGCGCCTTGTCAACGCCGATGCCGCACGGCAAAGGCCCGCTCGATGATCGACCGGTCGGAAGAGCTTGTGACCGTCTTCGGCGGCGGCGGATTTATCGGCCGCTATGTCTGCGAGTTCCTGCTCAAGAGCGGGGTCAGGGTCCGGATCGCGCAGCGCAATCCCAAGCAGGCTTATACAATCCAGCCGCTCGCCCAGGTCGGCCAGTTCGGCTTCGAGCGCGCCAACGTCACCAATGCCGACAGCGTCCGCCACGCGCTTCGCGGCGTCAGCGCGGTGATCAATTTGACCGGCGTATTCGGCAGCAAGATGCGCAGCGTCCACGTCAACGGCGCCCGAAACATCGCCGAGGCGGCACGCGAGGCGGGTGCGACAGCGCTGGTCCACATTTCCGCGATCGGCGCCAACGTCGATGCGGAGTCGGGATACGGCCGGACCAAGGGCGAAGGCGAGGAAGCGGTTCGCAAGACATTCCCCAACGCGACAATCGTTCGGCCTTCCCTCGTATTTGGCCCTGAGGACGAGCTGACCAACCGCTTCGCCGCCATGGCGCAGCTGCCGTTCCTCCCGGTGATCGCCGCCAACAGCAAGTTCCAGCCGGTCTATGTGCGCGATCTCGGCAAGGCGATCGCCATGGCCGCACTCGATCCGCAGCGCTTCGGCGGCCAGACGTTCGAGATTGGCGGGCCGCAGGTGATGAGCATGCTCGACCTGCATCGGGCGATCCTCGAGATCACCGGCCAGAAGACCGGAATCATGCCGCTGCCCGATTTGTTCGGCAGGCTGCTCTCCTATCTCGGCCCGATTCCCGGCGCGCCGCTGACGCGCGACCAGTGGCTGATGCTCCAGCGCGGCAGCGTCCCGTCCGGCACTTTCCCGGGACTCGAGGCGTTTGGCATCAAGCCGACGCCGCTCGCCGCCGTCGGCTACGAGTGGCTCGGCCGCTTCCATAAGGGCGGGAAGTTCGCCGGACGGCGGATCAATCTGACGGCCACCAGCTGACGTGCCCATCCTGCTGATCGCCATCATCCTCGGCATCGTCGAGGGCATCACCGAATTCCTGCCGGTATCATCGACCGGCCACCTGATTCTCGCCACGGAATTGCTCGGCTTCGACGCCGAGAAATGGGCGGCGTTTAACGTCATCATCCAGCTGGGCGCGATCCTCGCCATCGTCGTGCTTTACTGGCGGACTTTCTGGGCGGTGGTCGAAGGGATGCTTAAGGGCAACGCGGTGTCGTGGCGGTTCGTGCTCAATATTCTGATTGGCTTCCTGCCCTCGGCGATCCTCGGCTTCCTGCTGATCAACAAGATCGAGGCGCTGCTCGGCAATGCGCGGATTGTCGCCGTCGCCCTCATCCTTGGCGGCATTGCCATCCTGGCGATCGAGCGCCTGGTGAAGCGGACCGACATCGTCGGCGTCGCCGAGATGCCGCTGAATACCGTCTTCGGGGTCGGCCTGATCCAGTGCCTGTCGATGATCCCCGGGGTCAGCCGCTCGGGCGCGACGATCATGGGTGGCCTGGCACTCGGGGTCGAGCGCCGCACGGCGGCCGAGTTCAGCTTCTTCCTCGCCATCCCGACGATGCTCGGCGCGACGACGCTGGAGCTGGCCAAGCATCACGACACGCTGATGGCCGGCGCGAGCGGGGTTGGTTTCGGCGCGGTCGCGGTGGGCTTCCTGGTCAGCTTCGTGGTGGCGATCGTCGTCGTGCGCGCCTTCGTCCATTACATCTCGCGCCACGGCTTCGCACCGTTCGCCTGGTATCGCATTGCCGCCGGGATCGTCGCGCTGATCTGGCTGTCGATGCGCTGATTTAGCTTGCACGGGCTGCGCGTTGCGCCGATAATTCAGCGACTTAGACGGTGACTGCAATGCACAAGAAGCTTCTTATCTTGCCGCTGCTGCTGACCGCGGCGCCTGCCATGGCGCAGCCCGCACCGCCGCAATTGCCGCCGGAACTCACCGATCCGAGGACGGCGCAGAAGCTGACCAACGCGATGCAGGCGCTGTCGCAGGCAGTGCTCGACGTCCGCGTGGGCGAAGTCCGTGCCGCGCTCGAAGGACGGCCGGCGAGCCCATCCGAGCGGCGGATGACCGTGCGCGACATGGCTCGGCGCGACGACCCCGACTTCGACCGCCATATGCAGCAGCAGATCGCCAATGTCGGGCCGATGATGCAGCGGAGCATGAGCGCGCTGAACCAGGCGTTGCCGGCCGTGATGCAAAGCCTGACCGA
>DATENV010000037.1:0-2327 GCA_035274805.1 Sphingomicrobium sp.
CGCCGCGCGCATCCGCGGGCGCAGCTGGCAGGTCGGCGCCTACGGCAGCCTCGGCATGGGCGGGCTCTTCGGCCAGGCGTATGTCGGCTACGGCAAGGACCGCCACCGCATTTCCCGCGCTGGGGTCGTCGAGGGAATGACCGCTCGGCCTGACGGCAGCCATGTCGTCGCCGGCGCCAAGGGCGGCTATCTGATGCCGCTAGCCGGGTTCAGCGCCGGGCCGATCGTCGCGCTCGATTATGCGCGCGCCAAGGTCGACGGCTACACCGAGGCGGGCGATCCCGCGCTGACGCTGAACGTCAGCCGCCAGAGCCTCAAGGCTGTCACCGGCCAGGCGGGCGTCGAAGTGCGCGGCGATCTCGCGGGCTTCCATCCGTTCGTCGACCTCGTCGCCGAGCGCGACTTCACCGGCGATGGGCGGCGGATCAGCTTTTCGCAGACCAGCGCGCCGGTGATTGTCAACCAGTGGGCGGTGAGCCGCGGCAAGGACACCTATGGCCGGATCTCGGGCGGCGGCAGCGCGAACGTGATGGGCAATGTCAGCATCGACGCGTTCGTCTCGACCACGCTCGGCCGCGACGACGGCCAGGAAGTGAGCGGCCAGCTCGGGCTGAAGGCGCGGTTCTAAAGCTCAGGCGGCGCGCGGAACGATGCGATCGAGATCGCCGTTCAGCGCGCGCTTGGCTTCGAGCAACTCGTAGTCGTCCTGAAGGCCGAGAAAGAAACCCTCGGACATGCGGAAATAGCGAGAAAGGCGAAGGTCGAGTTCTGCATCCATTGTTGCGCTGCCCTCGATCACCGCCCGCAGCCGCTCAACATCGACGCGCAAAGCATCGGCCAGCGCCTCGGCCGTGAGGCCAAGCGGCTCCATGAATTCACTGACGAGCAGCTCCCCAGCATGGGAATTGTGCAGCCAGGCAGGGTCAGTGATAGTCGACGATCTCGACACTTGTCGCAGCTCCATCTTTCCAGACGAAGCATATACGTCACTGCATATTAATGGAAATGCTGTGCTGGCCTGCGCGGTCACCCGAGAGTTCGTGAAGTCGATTGGAAGGTGGAGTTCGCAGGTCGTCAAGCGTCTTCGCCCGATTGAGCATCTTTAGCTTGTCGAGCGCGCGATTCTGGATGTCCGACGGCAGCCTCCGGCTGGGCAGGCCATTCCAGATGCGTAGAGTTTCTTTGTCGACGATCTTGCGGATCACAACGGCTACCTACGAATGATGCGGAGACGTACCGCCGTTTCGTTGGCGCTCAAAACCGAGCCGATTTAGCGCCGGCCCCCAAAGCGCGTCCGCTGCTGCTTGCCGAACCGGCCCTTGCGCGTGCCGGGCTTGCCTTCGGATGAGTGGCCCAGCGGCCGCGGCGCGACGCGCTGGTCGTGCGGAATGCCGAGGTCGTCCTCTTCGAGCCGGCGGATCTCGTCGCGCAGCCGCGCGGCTTCCTCGAACTCGAGGTCGGCGGCGGCCTTGCGCATCCGCTCCTCGAGATCGCCGAGATAGGCTTTGAGGTTGTGGCCGACGAGGTGCGGCCGGTCCTCGTCGCCGGTATCGACGACCACGCCGTCGCGGCCCGCGACATGCGCCATGATGTCGTGGATGTTGCGGCGGATGCTCTCCGGCGTGATGCCGTGCTCGGCATTATATTCGAGCTGCTTTTCGCGCCGGCGGTTGGTTTCGGCCAGCGCGCGCTCCATCGATCCGGTCACCGTGTCGGCGTAGAGGATCACGCGGCCCTCGACGTTGCGCGCGGCGCGGCCGATCGTCTGGATCAGCGAGGTTTCCGACCGCAGGAAGCCTTCCTTGTCGGCGTCGAGAATCGCGACCAGCCCGCACTCGGGGATGTCGAGGCCCTCGCGCAGCAGGTTGATTCCGACCAGCACGTCATAGACGCCGAGCCGCAGCTCGCGGATGAGCTCGATCCGCTCCAGCGTCTCGACGTCGCTGTGCATGTAGCGGACCTTCAGGCCCGCCTCGTGGAGGTATTCGGTCAGGTCCTCCGCCATGCGTTTGGTGAGCGTGGTGACGAGCGTCCGGAAGCCCTTCTTCGCCGTCTGCTTCGCCTCGTTGACCAGGTCATCGACCTGATCCTCGACCGGCTTGATCTCGACCGGCGGGTCAATGAGGCCGGTCGGTCGGATCACCTGCTCGGAGAAGACGCCGCCGGTCTCGTTCATTTCCCACGGGCCGGGGGTCGCCGAGACGAACGTGGTCTGGGGGCGCATTGCGTCCCATTCGTTGAAGCGCAGCGGCCGGTTGTCGATGCAGCTCGGCAAGCGGAAGCCATATTCGGCAAGCGTGATCTTCCGCCGATGGTCGCCGCGCGCC
>DATENV010000038.1:0-2427 GCA_035274805.1 Sphingomicrobium sp.
TGGAGGCTCGACAGGTCGATGTTCTGCGCCTGGGCGAGGCGCCGCGCGAGCGGGGACGCCTTGACCCGGTCGCCCTCGGCCCGCGCCGGCTGCGGGGGAGCGGCCGGCGTCTCAACCGGCGCCTGTGGTGGAGGCGCGGCCTTCGGGGTCGCGTCGGCCTTGGGTTCAGGAGCCGCTTTTGGCGGCGCGGGCGGCGCGGTGTCGGGCTTGGGCGCAGCACTCGCATCCACGCTTTCGCCCTCCCCGGCCATGATCGCAATGGGCGCGCCGACCTTCACGCCGTCGGTTCCCGCCGGCACCAGGATCTTGGCGATCTTGCCCTCGTCGACCGCCTCGAACTCCATCGTCGCCTTGTCGGTCTCGATCTCGGCGAGGATATCGCCCGACTTCACCTCGTCGCCTTCCTTGACCAGCCACTTGGCGAGCGTCCCCTCCTCCATCGTCGGGGAAAGCGCGGGCATCTTGAGTTCGATCGGCATGCGGGCTGTCCTGAAAGGCTCGCGCGGCTCAAAGCCCAATGCGGCCAGCAAGGTCAAGGGCACGGCGAATGTCTAGTCGCCGGCTTGCACTTGCGCGCAGTTTAACGCAGCACTGTGATCCAGATGGGGGAAAGCCAGCGCACTTACCTGGTCGTCGTCGACGACAGCGCGGAATCGCGCGTGGCGTTGCGCTTCGCCGCCCGCCGCGCCGCCAAGACCGACGGCAGCATCGAAGTGCTCGGTATCGTCGAGCCGCAGGAATTCGTGCAATTCGGCGGCGTCCAGGCGGCGATGGAGGAAGAGCAGCGCCTGCGGATCGAGGGCGTGGTCAGCTCGGCGATCGGCGAGATCCTCGACGAATCCGGCATCCAGGCGAACATCATCATCCGCCAGGGCGAGGTGGTGAAGACAGTGCGCGACTATGTTGCCGGCCGCGACGAGATCGCCGCGCTGGTGCTCGGCGCGGCGCCGAGCGGCCACCCGGGTCCGCTGGTCGCTAACTTCGCCGGCAATGACGCCGGGCTGCTGCCGTGCCCGCTGATGATCATTCCCGGTTCGCTCAGCGACGAACGGCTCGAGCAGTTGAGCTAGAGCACCCGCGACAGGATCTCGCCGAGCCTGACGACCCCCGTCTCGTCCTCTTCGGTGAACCGCGCACGCTTCGGGCTGTCGATATCGAGCACGCCGAGCAGCTCGCCGTCGCGGATCAGCGGAACGACGATCTCGCTGTTCGATGCGCTGTCGCAGGCGATGTGGCCGGGAAAAGCGTTCACGTCCTCGACGCGCTGGACCTGACGGCTTTTCGCCGCCGCGCCGCACACGCCCTGGTCGAACGTCATGCGGATGCAAGCCGGGCGGCCCTGGAACGGGCCGAGCACCAGCTCGCCGCCCATATTGCGGTAGAAGCCGACCCAGTTCACGTCCGGCAATGTCTCGTAAATGAGTGCCGATGCGTTCGCCATGTTGGCAATCGGGTCGCTCTCTCCGGCGACCAGGCCCTCCAGGGCCGAAGCGAGATCGCGATACATGGTCGCCTTGTCGTCAGCGCCGATCTTGAAGTCGAACATCAGTCGAAGTCCACCTTTCCGCGCGCCTGCTTGACCGTGCTGCGCTGGCGCTTCCGCTCGACGCGCTTGGCCTTGGCGGCCTTCGAAACCCGCGTCGGCTTGCGCTTCGCCCGGACGATATGGGCCGCGGCAATCATTTCCGCCAGCCTGCGCCGCGCGTCGGCCCGGTTCGCCTCCTGCGTGCGGAAGCGGCGCGCGGTGATCAATAGCTCGCCGCCGCCGGTAACGCGGCTGCCGCCGATGGTTTTCAGCCGCTCGTAGGCATCGGGATGCAGGCCGAGCCTGAACAGGTCGACGCGCAGCTGCACCGCAGTCGCGACCTTGTTGACGTTCTGGCCGCCGGGCCCGGTCGCGGCGAGGAAGCTTTCGCTGAGCGCGTCCTCCGGAATGACGACGTCCTCAGGCCGCATTTTCTGCCCTGAGCTTGTCGAAAGAGCGCCACTCGCCGAAATGCTCGGGCAGCGGAGCGGTGACGTCGATCGTTGCCTTGCCCGGCCGCGGCACGACCAGCCGCGAGGCATGAAGCAGCATCGGCCCTCCCGGCACGCCATACACCCGGTCGCCCAATATCCCGCGGCCGAACGCTTCGCGGGCGTGCGCGCGAAGCTGGTGCGTCCGGCCGGTGAGCGGATGCAATTCGACCAAGGTGTGCCCGTCGCGAACCAGGAGCCGGCGCCAGCGCGTGGTGGCCGGCAGCCCGGCGCGATCGACCACCATCTTCCATCCGGCCCGTTCGCTTGACGTCTTCGCCAGCGGCATGTCGATCACCCCCTGCTCTTCCGCGATCTCGGACGCGACCACCGCAAGATAATATTTTTCCACGGCCCGCGTCTCGAACGCCTGCTGGAAGACGGCGCGCGCCTTCGCGGTGCGGGCGAACA
>DATENV010000039.1:0-8586 GCA_035274805.1 Sphingomicrobium sp.
ACACGACCTGGTTCTTCGAGACATTCGTGCTGCGCGATCATGTGCCCGGCTACCGCGCGTTCGACGAGCAATACGCCTTCCTGTTCAACAGCTATTACGAAGCCGAAGGTCCGCGCCATGAGCGCCCCCGGCGCGGCATGCTCAGCCGTCCATCACTCGACGAGATCCGCGCCTATCGCGCCCATGTCGATGAAGCGCTCGATGCTGCATTGGCTTCGCTCCCGGCCGTCGCGCTCGAGCTGACCGAGCTCGGCATCAATCATGAGCAGCAACACCAGGAGCTGTTCCTCGCCGACATTCTCGCGTCCTTTGCCGCCAATCCGATCGAACCCGCTTACGGCGAACTCCCGCCGCCCGCCTGCTTCGCGGTCGAGCCATTGTCCTGGCATCGCGGGCGCGAGGGCGTGGTTGAAATCGGCGCGGCCAGCGACGGCTTCGCGTTCGATTGCGAGCGTCCGCGACATCGCTTGTTCCTCAACCGTCATCGCCTAGCCAACCGCCGGGTCACCAACCAGGAATGGCGCGAATTCATCGGCGACGGGGGGTACCGGACGCCGGCTTTATGGCTGTCCGACGGCTGGGATTGGGTCCAGCGTGAAGCCATCGCCGCGCCGCTCTACTGGCGCGAGAACGGCAGCGAGTTCACGCTCGGCGGCCGCCGCGAGATCGACTGGGCGGCACCGGTCGCGCACGTCAGCTACTTTGAAGCCGATGCGTTCGCGCGCTGGGCCGGCGCGCGACTTCCGACCGAGGCCGAATGGGAGGATTTCGCAGCTTCGGCCGACCCGATGATCGGCAACCAGCTCGATAAAGCCAGCGCAGTCGTCCCGCGCCCCGGCGGCGGCATGTTCGGCGACGTCTGGGAATGGACCAGGAGCGACTTTGCTTCCTACCCCGGCTTCGCGCCGGCCGCGGGCGCCGTCGGCGAATATAACGGCAAGTTCATGTGCGGGCAGTTCGTCCTTAAAGGCGCGAGCTGCGCGACTCCGCGCGGGCATAGCCGCGCCTCCTATCGCAACTTCTTCCCGCCCGGAGCTCGCTGGCAATTCACGGGGGTGCGCCTTGCTCGCGACGATTGACCAGCAGGCCAAGGCGTTCCGCGACGACGTCATCGCCGGACTGTCAGCGCCGGTCCCGGCGATCCCCGCGCGCTGGCTGTATGACCACCGCGGCTCGGAACTGTTCGACGAGATCACGAGGCTGCCGTCTTATTACCCGACCCGTACCGAGACCGCGATCTTCCACTCGATCATGCCGGAGGTCGCCGCGCGCGTCCCGAAGAGCGCGGTCGTCGTCGAGTTCGGCGCCGGCTCCCAGACCAAGACCCCGATCCTCCTCGAGGCAATCGCGCCAGCCGCCTACGTACCGGTCGACATTTCGGGCGACTATCTCGAGCAGAGCGCGCGTGAGCTTCAGGAGCGGTTTCCGAAGATCGAGGTGATGCCGGTCGTCGCCGACTTCTCGCGGCCGTTCACGCTGCCTGGCGGGATCGAGCTTCTGCCCAAGCTGGGATTTTTCCCCGGCTCGACCATCGGCAATTTCGTGCCGTGGAGCGCGACCGATCTGCTGCGACAGTTCCGCGCCTTGCTCGGTCCCGGATCGCAGCTGCTCATCGGGATGGATCGGGTCAAGCCGGTCGAGCGCCTGATTGCCGCCTACGACGACCCGGAAGGCGTCACCGCACAGTTCACGCTGAACCTGCTGACCCGCGTCAACCGCGAGCTCGACGCCGACGTGCCCGTCGAGGCCTTCCGCCACGACGCGCGCTGGAACGACATCCTGTCGCGGATCGAAATCCACCTCGTCGCGATGCGCGACTTGACGTTTACGATCACCGGCCGCGCGTTCCGGTTCGCGCGCGGCTCTTCAATCCACGTCGAGAACAGCCACAAATATGGCCGGCGGGGCGCGCGCGTCCTGCTGCTTGCCGGCGGCTGGACGCCGCTCGTCGAATGGTCGGACCCGGCGGACGACTTCGCCGAAATCCTCAGCGTGGCCGAGCCGGAGAGGTTTGCGCCGTAACCGGCGCGCGGCTAAGCGAGCGCCATGCTCATTGCCATCGTCGACATCGCCAACCTGCTGCTCAGCGTCGTCACCTGGATCATCATCATCCAGGTTGTCCTCAGCTGGCTGTTCGCGTTCAACGTGCTCAATGCCGGCTCGCAGGGCGTGCGGACCTTCGCCCTCGCCATCGACCGCATCACGGCGCCGCTGTACCGGCCGATCCGGCGCATCCTGCCGGATTTCGGCGGGATCGACTTCTCGCCGCTCGTCATCCTGATCCTGATCCAGGTGCTCAAGAAGCTGCTCGCCGGCGTCGTCATCCAATATTACGGCGTCTGATGGCCGCGAGGCGGATCGACGGGAAGGCCGCGGCACAAGCGATCCGCGATCGCGTCGCCGCTCTCATCCCCGAATTCGAGCGAAAAACAGGTCGGGCACCGGGCCTCGCCACCGTGCTTGTCGGCGAGAACCCCGCGAGCGCGGTCTATGTCCGCTCCAAGAACCGCGCGACGGCCGAGAGCGGCATGGCGAGCTTCGCCCATAACCTCCCCGACACGATCAGCGAGGACGATCTCCTGCAGCTGGTAATCGACCTCAACGCCGACGAACGGGTCGACGGCATTCTCGTCCAGTTGCCGCTGCCCGAACAAATCGATGCCGCGCGGATCATCGCCGCGATCGACCCCGCGAAGGACGTCGACGGCTTCCACGCCATCAATGCCGGGCGGCTCGCTACCGGCCTCGATGCGCTGGTGCCGTGCACGCCGCTGGGCTGTCTGCATTTGCTCAAGCAGGAGCTCGGTGATCTGACCGGCCTCCAAGCCGTCGTAGTCGGCCGGTCGAACATCGTCGGCAAGCCGATGGCGCAGCTCCTGCTCGGCGAAAATGCGACCGTGACCATCGCCCATTCGCGAACACGCGAACTGCCAGACGTCGTCCGCCGCGCGGACATCGTCGTCGCCGCGGTCGGGCGCGCCGAGATGGTGCGCGGCGCCTGGATCAAGCCGGGCGCCACGGTGATCGACGTCGGCATCAACCGCGTCGCCACCGACGATGGCAAGGGCCGGCTGGTCGGCGATGTCGCCTATAACGAAGCGGCCGAGGTCGCCGCCGCGATCAGCCCGGTACCCGGCGGGGTCGGGCCGATGACCATTGCCATGCTAATGCGAAACACGCTGGTTGCGGCGCATCGCCGCGCCGGCCTTGCCGATCCGGAGGGCTTATGATTCTCGCCTTGCTTCTCGCCGCCGCCCCGATCGCAGCGAAGCCTGTTCCCACGATGACTGCGGTCGATGCCGAGCTCGCCTTTGCGCGCGATGCGAAGCGCATTGGTCAATGGTCGGCGTTCCGCAAGTGGGCCGACAATGACGCGGTCATGTTCACCCCGCAGGCGGTGTGGGCGCAGACCTTTCTGAAGCCGCTGAAGAATCCGCCTAATGCGATCGTCTGGCGTCCGGCGCACAGCTTCGTTTCCTGCGACGGACGCACCGCGGTGAACACCGGGCCGTGGTTCAAGCAGGACGGCACGCCGGGCGGTTATTTCACGACGGTGTGGCAGCGGAGCGGATCCAGGTGGCGCTGGGTCTATGACGGCGGCGGGCCCTATGCCCCCGGCACCAAGGCGCCGACCGGCAAGGCGCTGGTCCATCGCGGGGCGTGCCGGACGAAGGCGCCGGGCGCGCCGATCATCCCGCCGCCGCCGCTGACCGCCAGGCAGGCGCGGCAGACACCCGAAGACACGGGCCGCGGCCAGTCCGCCGACAAGACGCTCGGCTGGGACTGGAAGGTCGAGAAGGACGGATCGCGCAAGTTCCGCGTCTATCAATGGAAGGGCCAGGCCTACGCGCAGGTGCTCTACAATGACGTGCCAGCGCCGCCCGCCAGATGATTGAGCTGTTCGGCTCGGCGCTCGTCACCTTCCTGGTGATCATCGATCCGCCGGGCTGCGCGCCGATCTTTGCCAGCCTCACGCGCGGGACGCCGCCCGTGCACCGCCGCGCAATGGCCATCCGCTCGTCGCTGATCGCCTGGGCGATCCTGATGTTCTTCGCCCTGCTCGGGCGGCCGATGCTCCACGCGCTCGGCATCAGCCTGGCGAGCTTCCGCATCGCCGGCGGGATCATGCTGTTCATGATCGCGCTGGACATGGTGTTCGAGCGCCGCACCGCGCGGCGGGAGAGCCGCGCCCACTCGATTGAAGGGAAGACGGAAGCCGAAGATATCAGCGTGTTCCCGATGGCTATCCCGATGATCGCCGGGCCCGGCTCGATCGCCAGCGCAATGCTGTGGGTGTCGCGCGCGGAAACGCCGGCGCACGTCGCGGTCGTCCTTGCCGCGATCACCGCCGTCATCCTGATGACCATGGTGACGTTGCTCGCCGCCGGGCCGCTGATGCGCCTGATCGGCGAGAAGATGGAGGCGATGATCACCCGCATCCTCGGCGTGATCCTCGCCGCGTTAGCCGCACAATTCATCGTCGACGGCCTGAAGCAAAGTTTTCCGAACGTTCTTGGCTAGCGCTTAGCCGACCACCTTCCACATCCGATACGGCGAGCCTTTGGGCAGCGGGATCGGCTCCAGCCAGCCCGGCACCTGACCACGCTGCAGCTGCGCGTAAAAGCCCTTGGGGGTTTCGGCCATGAAGATCGTGCTGGTCGAACTTTCCGGGCAGCTCAGCACGTAATTGGAGCGGTATTTGGCAGCCAGCCGGTGCGCCTGCTCGGCCGACCCGCGCCAGAAGTTCATCACGTCGGCGATCTGCTGGCCGTTGCGGTGATAGGGGCCGGCGATCGAATAATGATGTGTGACGGCGATCAGACGCGGCCCCAAATCGACGAACGTGAACACCCGGCCCTTGGGCTGCAGCGCGACCGGCCGCAGGCCCCACAAGGAGCCGCACAATCGGTTCGCGCGGCCGATCCTGAGGTCGCGAGCTTTTGGCTTGGCCTCGGGGATGAAGTTGAGCACGACCGGCACCGCCGCTCCCGCCCCGACAATCACGATCAGCGTTGCACCGAGCACGCGCACCACCGAGCTCCGGCTGCTCCAGAACTTCGGCAGCAAGAACCAGATGATCGCCGCCGCGCCGACCACGGCCATCATTTGCGAGGCCGGTCCGGTCCGCGTCTGCCATAGCAGCAGCAGCGCCGCCACCAGGCCCGGCACCGCGGCGCCGATCACGCGCCGCAGCACCTCGCGGTCCCGGCGCCGCATCCACATCGTCAGGGCCCAGCCGATCACGCCGGTGACCGGCAGCGCGACGATCAACGTCGCGATGCGCCAGCCATGCCGGTACACCGGCCGCGCCTCCTTCACGTGGCTCAGCCAGAGCTGCTCGACTTCGGGCGAGACGCCCTCGAGGCGACTAAGGCAGTGCGGCCACATCAGCGCGTGCCAGGCGGCGACGACCACCCCCGCGACGACTGCCAGCGCCAGCCGCCGCCGCCAATCGCCCGGCGACACCCAGGCCAAACCGTAAAGCAGCGCGGTGCCGATCAGCGCGTCGGTCAGCCACACCGGCGACAGCGCGTCGCACACGGCCCGCCAATTGTCGTTCGAGGCAAAGACGAGGAAGGCGAGCGCCGTGCCACCGCCTAGCGACACCGCATAAGCGCGCAAGCGTTCGCGCTCGTCGCGGTCGTCGACCCAGAACAGCACCATCGCCGCGCCGGCGAGCGCGAGATAGATCATCATCTCGAGCCCGATGGCGAGTGACAATGCGGACGCGATGCCGAGAGTCAGGCCACCGCGGATGCGCTTGGTGTCGGCAATGCCCGCAATGCCGAGCGCAAGCAGCGCAAGCTGCCAGCCGTGATGGTCGATTCGTTCGGGCGTGAACATGCCGTTGGTCGAGCTAGCGAAGAACAAGGCCAGGAGCGCCAGCGGGTAAGCGGTCGCCCCGAGCAGCCGCCGCGAGGTCAGCGCCAACGAGAACAGCAGCAGCAGGTACGGGAGCAGCGGCGCGATCGCGACCGCCCATCGCTCCGCGGCGGGACCGCCAAGGAAGGGGCGGAGGCCGAGGATCAGCCCGGCGATGGGCAGGTCGACCAACCGCGACCAATGGATGTTGGCGCCGAACGGCGGGTTCAGCCGGTATTGGCGAAGGTCGTACCAGCCCTGGCCGTGAAGCAATCCGCGGACCTGCATGATCCGCATGTTGTCGTCGGTGTCACCGAGGCCGAACCAGCGGATCTGGTCCCATTTGTCGGCAATGAACCATGCCGAGAAAGCGAGCCAGATGAGAAGGACGATCCATTTCCACTCGCGCCCGATCAGCTCGAGCGCGCGCCGCTCCCACTCCGCCTCCTTGCTTTGCGCCATGTTTCGGGCTGTAGCCAATGAAGTTCAAACGGCAAGCAGCCGGGGGCATGGCCACACGACTTAACTTCCCGCACGAGACCTTCGGTCAGCTAGTGCGCTTCGCCATCGTCGGCTTTTCGCTCGCCGCCCTTTACTCGGCGATCTACTGGTATCTCGCGACCTTTGTGATGCCGCCAGTGCTCGCGGTGGTGATCGCTTTCCTGGTTTCGGTCAGCATCGGTTTCGTGCTGCACAGCCGCTGGAGCTTTCGCGGCCACGGCGCGCGCGAAGATCGCCGCCTGAAAATCAAGTTCCTGCTGGTCCAGTCGTCCGGCTTCCTGCTCAACGAGGCGTTCACCTGGGTGCTGACCGGGCCGCTTCACGGGCCGACCTGGTGGCCCCTGATCCCCGCGATTTTCGTCACGCCGCTCGCCACCTTCGCGCTCAATCGCCAGCTGGTTTTCCGCTGATGGAGCGGGTCGTCTATCAGCAGATGGCCGAGCTCGACGACCGTCATTGGTGGTACCGCGCGCGCCGCAAGATCATCGCCGAGCTGATCCGTCGCGAGGTTCGGCCGCAAAGCGACGCCCGGATCCTCGAGATCGGCTGCGGCACGGGCCACAACCTGGCAATGCTCGGCGGCTTCGGCCATGTCGACGGGCTCGAGCTCGACGACGAGGCGCGCGCGCTGTCGGAACAGCGCCTCGGCCGCAGCATCATGAGCTCGCCCCTGCCGGAGCTGGCCGGCGTTCCGGACCGCCATTACGACTTGATCGGGGCGTTCGACGTGATCGAACACATCGACGACGACCATGCCGCGCTCGCGTCGATAGCGGCCAAGCTGAGGCCGGCCGGCAAGTTCGTGATGACCGTCCCGGCGCACCAGTGGATGTGGTCGGCGCATGATGTCGTGAACCACCACAAGCGCCGTTATTCGAAACGCTCGCTAAAACAGCTGGTCGAACGTTCCCCGATGCGGCTCGAAAAAGTCGGCTATTTCAACAGCCTGCTGTTTCCGCTGGCCGTCGCCGAGCGCGCGGCGTCGAAATTGCGCGGCAACGACAATGCCGACGTGAAGCTGCCACCGGCGCCACTCAACGCGGCGCTCGAAAAGACGTTCGAAACCGAACGTCATTTGGTCGGACGCTTGCCCTTGCCGCCGGGCTTGTCGCTGTTCGCGGTCGCGTCGGCGAGATAGCCCAGCCGGTTGCCACTGCGCGCGGCCGGGTCGCCGCCGGCGACCTCCTGGATCACATAAAGCGGGCGCCGTTTCGCTTCATTATAGAGCCGGCCGATATATTCGCCCATCAGCGCCAGCACGAACATCTGCACCGCGCCGAGCACTACCACGACGAGCATCAGCGAGGTCCAGCCCTGGATGTTCTGCCCGACCGCCCAGGCATAAGCGATGTACAAGATCAGCAACAACGATCCAACCGACAACAGCAGCCCGGCGTGGCTTGCGAGCTTCAGCGGCGCCGACGAGAAGCCGGTCAGCGCGTCGAGCGCGAAGCGCATCATCTTCCGCAGCGGATACTTCGTCTCGCCGGCGAAGCGCTCCTGCCGGTCGTACGGGAACGGCACTTGCTTGAAGCCGATCCAGGCGACCATCCCGCGGATGAACCGCGCCTGTTCGGGCATGGCGAGCAAGGCATCGAGCGCGCGGCGGCTCATCAGCCGGAAGTCGCCGGCGTCAAGCGGGATATCGACCTCGGTCGCGCGCGATAGCAGGCGATAGAAACCGTGAGCGGTGGCACGCTTGAACGCGGTCTCACCGGCACGGCTCTTGCGAACGCCGTAAACAACGTCGGCGCCGCTTTCCCGCATCGTCGAAAGCATCGGGGCGAGCAGCTCGGGCGGGTCCTGCAAATCGGCATCGATGATCAGGACCGCATCGCCGCGGCTGAGGTCGAGCCCGGCGGTGAGCGCCAGCTGGTGGCCGTGGTTGCGCGACAGGTTGACCGCGACGACGTGCGGATCCGCATCCGCGAGGCGCTGCATCGCCGGCCAGCTGCCGTCGCGCGAGCCATCGTTGATCAAAACCAGCTCATGATCCTCACCCACCGCGATGCGCGCGGCCGCGCTCAGGCGCTGGTGAAGCTCAGCCAGGCAAGCTTCCTCGTTGAAGCACGGAACGACGATCGACAGAGCGGTCATGGCCGCGTCTGATAGAGGATGCTTCCCGGTCCGCGCCAGACCGCCCGCATGTCCGCGACGGTCGCGGGATCGAAAGGCGGCACGTCGATCAACCAGACATAGTCGAAATCGTCGCGCGGCAAGGTC
>DATENV010000040.1:0-2396 GCA_035274805.1 Sphingomicrobium sp.
GCCAATCGAGCGCCGAGCTCGATGCGCTTAACGTCCGCGTCGAGCCGCTCGACCAAACTGATGCGGATGCGGTGGCCGGCTTCCCGGCGAAGGTCGATCAGCCCCTCGACCTGCTGATCGCCAATGCCGGCACCAGCCGGCCGATGGAGACCGGGGGCGCCGACGCCGCGCGAGCGTGGCAGGCGATGATGATGGTCAACGCCATCGCGACCTACCAGCTCGGTCATGCCCTGCTGCCGCGCATGGGCGTGGGCGGCAAGATGATCGCCATCTCCAGCGGCATGGGCAGCATCGCCGACAATGGCGGCGGCTGGGTGCCCTACCGCACCTCGAAGGCCGCGCTGAACATGGCGTGGAGCAGCCTCGCGCTCGAGGCGCGGCCGCGCGGCGTCGCCTGCGTCCTGCTCAGCCCGGGCTGGGTCAAGACGCGGATGGGCGGCGCCGGCGCCGAGATCACGCCGCAAGAAAGCGTCAGCGCCATGCGCGCGCTGATCGAGCGGCTGACGATCGACGACAGCGGCCGTTTCCTGCGCCGCGACGGTTCGCCGCTCGCCTGGTGAGCGTCAGGCGTTGGTCGCCGCCGGCTCCTGCGCCGGCTGCTGCTGCCCCTGCTTCACCGGCGCGCCGATCGACCAGATGAAGCCGTACGGATCCTTCACCTGCCCGTAGCGGTCGCCCCAGAACTGGTCGGCAAGCTCGAACCGCACTTCCGCGCCGGCATCGAGCGCGCGCTTCCACGCGGCATCGGCGTCCGGCACGTCGAGGTGCAGGACGAAGCTCGCCGCCGGCTGCGAAGGGCCGCCCATATGCTCGGGGAAATCGTCGTGGAGCATCAGATAGCCGCCGTTGATCCTGAGGCTTGCGTGCATCAGCCGGCCGTCGTCGGTCGGGTGCCGCATCATCTCCTCGGCGCCGAACGCCTGCTTGTAGAATTCGATCGCTTCGGCAGCCTTGCGATCGCGGATCGTGATATGCGGCGTCACTCCGCCGCGCGGGCCCTGTTGGTCGGTGCGTTCCATCGACTCGCCTCCTTGCCAATTTGCGGAGCGGCCCCTATACGCCCGCGCTTTCCACAGCTGTTGGAAAATCAGACGAACGGCCCGGCCAGTAAGGGCTGCCGTGGCGGTTCAACAACGCCCGTCCCCGCGAAGGCGGGGATCAAAGGAGACGAAAATGCCCAAGCTCAAGACCAAGAGCGGAGTCAAGAAACGCTTCAAGCTCACGGCGACGGGCAAGATCAAGCACGGGGTCGCCGGCAAGCGCCACCGCCTGATCAGCCACAACGCCAAGTACATCCGCCAGAACCGCGGCACAGACATTCTCGCCGACGCCGACGTGGCGCGCGTGAAGGGCTGGGCCCCGTACGGCCTGAAGTAAGGAGGCCGACCCATGCCACGCATCAAACGCGGCGTTACCAGCCGCGCCAAGCACAAGCGGATCCTCGACCAGGCGAAGGGCTATTACGGCCGCCGGAAGAACACCATCCGCATCGCCCGCCAGGCGGTCGAGAAGGCCGGCCAGTACGCCTACCGCGACCGCAAGGTGAAGAAGCGGAGCTTCCGCGCCCTGTGGATCCAGCGCATCAACGCCGCGGTCCGCGCCGAAGGCATGACCTACGGCCAGTTCATCCACGCGCTGAACCTCGCCGGCATCACGCTGGATCGCAAAGTGCTCGCCGACATCGCGATGCACGAGGCCGAGGCGTTCAGCGCGATCATCGCCCAGGCGAAAGGCGCGCTGGAGAAGCATGCGCCGAGCAAAGCCGAGGCGAAGGCGGCTTAAGCGGGAGCCGTCATTCCCGCGAAAGCAGGAATCCCGCTGCCGTTCAAGCGCTGATCGTCTCGAACAGGTCATCCCAATCCGGGTTGGCCTGTTCGATCAGCTCGATCTTCCACGCGCGGTTCCACTTCTTCATCGCTTTCTCGCGCGCGATTGCCTCTGCAATCGTGGGCGCTTCCTCGGCATGGACCAGTCTTGTCAGGCCGTAGCGGAGGCAGAATTTGGAGCCGCGACCTTCGCGGTGCGCCCAGACCCATGCGGCAAGGTCGCTCGTCACGCCGATGTAGAGCGTCCCGCGATATCGGTCGGCCATGATGTAGACCCAGCCGCCCCGCACACTCTCTCCGTCACCCCCGCGAAAGCGGGGTCCGCTTGGTACGATTCGGCTGTCGAAAGGTTAACGGGATTCCCGCTTTCGCGGGAATGACGAAATTGGGTCGGCGTCGGAAGCGATTCCGGCGCCCTTTCTTTACATGCGGCGTAATTGTAGCGTCGGCAGATGCGAATGGCGTTCGGGTTTGCACTCCTAGCATTAGCTGGCTGCAGTAATTCCAGTGAAGCCGCTTCCTTCAAAAGCGTGGCGATCGTTGAAGTCCCGCTGCGCACGACCGCCGATC
>DATENV010000041.1:0-2307 GCA_035274805.1 Sphingomicrobium sp.
CTGATTGGCCAGCCGACGACGTATGCGGCGACGATCCGCTTCGCGATCGGCTTGCCGGCGACTCTGTCGCGCAGCAACCGCTCGAGATGCAAAGCTCCCTGACTGTGCCCGGCGAGGATGATCGGGCTGTCCTTTGGGACCTGCCGGAGAAATTCGTCGAACGCCGCAGCGACGTCGCGATAGGCGAAATCTAGCGCTTTATCGGCGTCGGTGCTGCTGAGCAGGAACGCGCCGTAGGCGGCCTGACGATAGCGCGGCGCCCAGATCCGGCCGACGCCGTTGAAGGCGCTCGCCTGGCTCTGCACGAACAGCCGCGTGCGGAACTCGGTCTCGCCGCCGGGCTGGAGCGGCGCATTCCAGCGATCACGATCAAGGAACGTGGTCGGGTGGATGTAAAAGACCGACGCCTGCCGCATCGGCAGCGTCGGCGGCGGCCAATTATCCGGGAACCAGCTCGAAGGGTCTTCCTTCGGGTCGATTCCCGGCCGCGCGACCCAGCTCGACGGCTTCGAATAATCCGGCCCGCCGCCGGCCTTGGCGGGTTCGAAATGGCCCTTGGGGACCGCCTGGTTGATCAGCACCCGGCCGCCCCATTGATAGATGGCAAACGCGCCGGCGATGACCAGTAGGGTCAACACGACCATGATCGTCAGGAAGCGGCGGGCGCACATTGGGCGCGGCCCTATTGGGCGGGAGAGCGCCGGGCAAGCCGAGTGACGTTTGTATCGGTGGCATCTTGCAGGCGCCCGCCGATTGGGACATCTTTCCTGCGTGGGGAGGAAAGAATGAAACTGTACCGCGTGAACAAGCTCGCCAAGCGCGGCGGCGCCGTCGTCAAGAAGAACCACATCCTCGCCAATTCCGACCACCAGGCGGTGGAGCACGCCAAGGACCATCTCGACTGCCCGGTGTGCGACGTGCTGCGCGACGGCGAGAAAGTCGCCTCGATCCTCTAGTCGGCCGGCCCGCTGAAGGCCCGCCTTGCGCCGCTTGCCGCTCCCGACCCCTGCGGCTATCCGCCGCGCGCAATGTCCGTTTCTTCCCAGCAGGTCCGCCACATCGCCAGGCTCGCGCGCATCGGCATGAGCGATGCCGAAATCGAGGCGCTGGTCCCCGAGCTCAACAACATCCTCGGCTGGGTCGAGCAACTGGCGGAGGTAAACACCGACGGAGTCGAGCCGCTGACCGCGGTGATCGACCAGAAGCTCCGGTTGCGCGAGGACGTCGTCAACGACGGCGACATCCACGACGACGTGCTCGCCAACGCGCCCGAAGCGCAGCATGGCTTCTTCGCCGTGCCGAAGGTGATCGAGTGATGGGTTCAATTCCCTCGTCATTCCCGCGAAAGCGGGAATCCCGCTGCCTTTCTGCTGAAAGAATCAAGAAAAGCGGGACCCCCGCTTTCGCGGGGGTGACGAATTGTCGGAGCTAACTTCCAAAACCATCGCCGAACTGCGCGACGGGATGCGCGGCGGCGACTTCACCGCGCGCGAGGTCGCCGAGGCGTACAACGCCGCCGTCGCCGCGGCGAAGACCCTGAACGCTTATACGGTTGAGACTCCCGAGGATGCGCTGGCGGCGGCCGAAGCGGCGGATTCCGGGAAGTCGACCGGTCCGCTTGCGGGCATCCCGCTCGGCATCAAGGATTTGTTCGCGACCAAGGGCGTCGACACGACCGCCGGCAGCAACATCCTCAAGGGCTTCAAGCCGCCGTACGAAAGCACCGTCACCGCCAATTTGCGCAAGGCCGGCGCGGGGATGCTCGGCAAGCTCAACATGGACGAGTTCGCGATGGGCTCGTCGAACGAGACCAGCGCCTACGGCCCGGTGATCTCGCCGTGGCGTCGGCAGGGCAGCAACGTCGCGCTCACGCCGGGCGGATCGTCGGGCGGCTCCGCGGCGGCGGTCTCCGCAGGGATCGCACCGGGGGTCACGGGAACGGACACCGGCGGGTCCATCCGCCAGCCTGCCGCGTTCGTCGGCATTTGCGGGATCAAGCCGACCTACGGACGCTGCTCGCGCTGGGGCATCGTGTCGTTCGCCAGCTCGCTCGACCAGGCCGGGCCGATGGCAAAGACTGTGCGCGACTGCGCGATCTTGCTCGAGGCGATGGCCGGGTTCGACCCCAAGGATTCGACATCGCTCGACCTCCCGGTGCCGCAGTGGGAAGCGAATTTGTCGAGCGATCTCAGCGGCAAGCGCGTCGGCATTCCCAGGGAATATCGGATTGACGGTGTGCCGCGGGACATCGATGCCTTGTGGGAACGCGGCATCGAATGGCTGAAGGATGCGGGCGCAACACCGGTC
>DATENV010000042.1:0-2746 GCA_035274805.1 Sphingomicrobium sp.
ACTCGGGATCATGATAGCTGAAGGGGCCACGCGTCATGAAAAGCGGCGGATTGTCGGGGAATTGGCCGCGCATGCTTTCGTTGGCGAGGTGGCTCAGGGGATTGCGCTCGATCCGGTCCCAGACGGCGAAGAGATAGCGGCCGCCGCCGCGCAGCACGCGACGCGCTTCGGCGTTCCCCTGCACCTTGTCGGGATAGAACATGACGCCGAACTGGCACACGACCAGATCGAAGCTGCCGGCGTCGAACGGCAGTTCGAGCGCGTCGGCCTGGCGGAAGCTGACGTTCGGCGAAGAGACGGAAGTTGCCGCGACGTCGAGCATCGCCTGGTTGAGGTCGGTGGCGACGATCTCGGCAGAGGGCAGGGCGCTCGCCAGCGCACGCGTGACGACGCCTGTCCCCGCAGCCGTCTCGAGGATGCGCTCCGGCCTCCATTGTCGGGCGCGGTCGGCCAGCAATTCGGCGTACGGCTGGAACAGCAGCGGCACCATGTACCGTTGGTAATTGGCCGGGACCGACCCGGAGAACCGAACATCGACCGACGCCATCGGAACGTCTCCCTGAGGTTATGGGTTCTGGTGCGGAGTCGGGTCCATGACAGACTTCGCATCCGAGCGCGAGGCGATGGTCGAGCGGCAATTGAAACGCCGCGGGATCACCGAGCCGGCAATCCTCGACGCGTTCCGCGCCGTGCCGCGCGAGGCGTTCATCAGCGACGAATATACGCATCTCGCCTACGGCGACCATCCGCTTCCGATCGAAGCCAACCAGACAATCTCGCAGCCCTATATCGTCGCGCTGATGATCGAGGCGGCGGCGATCAAGCCCGGCGATGTCGTGCTCGAGGTCGGTGCCGGCTCAGGCTACGCCGCCGCGGTGATCAGCAGGATCGCCGCCAAGGTCGTCGGAATCGAGCGGCAGCACGACCTCGTCGATGTCGCGCGCGAACGGCTGCAGCGGCTTGGCTATGACAATGTCGAGATCATCGAGGGCGACGGCACCAAAGGCTGCCGCGAGCAGGCCCCGTTCGACGCGATCCTCGCCGCGGCCAGCGGCAGCCATGTCCCGCGGCCGCTGGTCGAGCAGCTGGCGCCGGGCGGGCGGATCGTCATGCCGCTGGGCGAGCCGGGGTGGGTCCAGGAACTGGTCAAGGTGACCAAGCAGGAGGACGGGATCCTCAAGCAGGAGAACCTCGGCGGCGTGCGTTTCGTGCCGCTGATCGGCGAGGAAGGATGGAGCGATGCTCGACACTGATCTCGACACGCTGCCGCGGCTGATTGCCGAAGCCGCAGAGCCGCTGCCGGACATCGACGACGAGATGTTCGGAGCGGTGTTCGACCGTTATCGCGACGCGCGCGTGGTGTTGCTCGGCGAGGCGAGCCACGGGACCAGCGAGTTCTATCGCGCTCGTGGCGCAATCTCGCGGCGGCTGGTCGAGCGCCACGGCTTCAACATCGTCGCCGTCGAGGCCGACTGGCCGGACGCCGCGACGATCGACCGTTACGTGCGTCATCGGCCATGGCGCGAAGGCGAGCTCAAGGCGTTCGAGCGCTTCCCGACCTGGATGTGGCGCAACCGCGAGTTCGATGATTTCATCCGCTGGCTGCGGCAGCACAACGAGCAGCGCGCCTACGAGCGGAGGACCGGCTTTTACGGCCTCGACCTCTACAATTTATCGGGCTCGATGCACGCGGTGATCGACTTCCTCGAACGCGAGGACCCCGAGCTCGCACGCCTCGCGCACCGCCGCTACGGCTGCCTCGAGCCTTGGGCCGAGGAGCCGCAGCTCTATGGCCGCAACGCGCTGCTCGAAGGCTACGCCCGCTGCGAGGTTGGCGTGATCCAGATGCTCAAGGACTTGCTCCAGCAGCAGATCGACTGCTTCGCGCCCGAATGCGACGAATGGCTCGACGCGGCCGCCAACGCGCGGCTCGTGAAGGATGCCGAGGCCTATTACCGCGTCATGTACCACGGCTCGGCTGAGAGCTGGAATTTGCGCGACACTCACATGTTCGACACGTTGAACATGATCCTCGACGCGAAGGGCCCGAAGTCGAAGGCGATCGTGTGGGCGCACAACAGCCACATCGGCAACGCCGCGTTCACCGACATGGGCATGCGCCGCGAGGAGCTGAACATCGGCCAGCTGGTGAAGGAGAAATTTGGCGCGAAAGCGCGGTTGATCGGCTTCGGGACGCACAGCGGAACGGTCGCGGCGGCGGACGACTGGGACGAGCCGATGCAGATCAAGCGCGTGCGCCCGTCACTCCCCGAAAGCTATGAGCGCGCGTCGCATGACAGCGAGGCGCCGCGATTCCTGCTCGACCTGCGCGAAGGCGAGGTCGGCCGTGACGTGCGCGAGGCGCTGATGGAGCCGCGGCTCGAGCGGTTCATCGGCGTCATCTACCGGCCCGAGACCGAGCGCTGGAGCCATTACAGCGAGGCGATCCTGCCGAAGCAGTTTGACGGCTATGTCTGGTTCGACGAGACCAATGCGGTGACTCCGCTACCGGGTGAGCGGCGGCCGGGCGGAGCGGCGCGTCACGAGGATGAAACCTATCCCTTCGGGCTTTAGGGGAGGGCGCATGACCGAGGACGAACGAGCGATCCGCGACCTGGTTGAGAGCTGGATGGACGCGAGCAGGCGCGGCGATACCGCGGCGGTGCTCGACCTCATGACCGATGATGTCCTGTTCATGACTCCGAGCCGCGCGCCGTTCGGCAAGGAAGCCTTCCGCCAAACGTCG
>DATENV010000043.1:0-3241 GCA_035274805.1 Sphingomicrobium sp.
GTTCGAGCTCGGCGAGCTCGCCGGCGCGATAGTCGATCGCGAGCCCGCGCGCTCGCGCATGCTCCTGCGCGACGGCGATCAGGTCCGGCGACGCGTCGAGCCCGGTGACGTTCGCCCCCAGCCGCGCGAGCGGCTCGGCGAGCAATCCCCCGCCGCAGCCGACGTCCAGCGCCGCCTTGCCCTCGAGCGGCTGACGCGAACATTCGTCGCATTGCCAATGCTGGTCGATCTGGTCGCGGATGTATTTCAGCCGCACGGGATTGAGCTTGTGCAGCATCGCTTCGGGACCGTTCGGATCCCACCAGTCACGCGCCTGCGCCGCGAACTGCCGCACTTCATCCTGGACGATGCTGGTCACGGCACTTTCCATGCTCCCAAGGCTTGCAAAGGGAAAGGGAGCTGTGCGTTGAAACGGCGATGGACCATTTCGCGCTCAAGGACGGGGAGCTGCACTGCGAGGACGTGCCGCTGTCCGCGATCGCGGATGAAGTCGGCACGCCGGTCTACGTTTATTCGACCGCCACCATGTGCCGCCACGTCGCGGCGCTGCGGGAAGCGCTCGAACCGCTGCCCGACCAGCTGATCGCCTATGCGGTCAAGGCCAACCCGAACAGCGCGGTCATCGCGACGCTGGCGAACAGCGGTCTCGGCGCGGACGTCGTCTCGGGCGGTGAATATCGCCGCGCTCGCGCCGCTGGGATTCCACCGCACAAGATCGTCTTCTCCGGGGTCGGCAAGACTGAAGCCGAGATGCAGCTCGCGCTCGAAGGCGGCCTGTTCCAGTTCAACGTGGAATCGGTCGCCGAGGCCGAGATGCTGTCGGTGGTGGCGACCGGCATGGGCCGGACCGCGCCCATCGGCTTTCGGGTGAACCCGGACGTCGCGGCGGGCGGCCACGCGAAGATCACGACCGGCGCCGCCGAGAACAAGTTCGGAATTGCGATCGGCGAGGCGCTCGAGGCTTATGCACGGGTCGCCGAGCTTCCGGGTCTCGCAGTCCAGGGCGTTGCCGTTCACATCGGCAGCCAGTTGACCAGCCTGGAGCCGCTTGAGCGCGCGTTCACGTGCATCGGCGAGCTGATTGGCGAGCTTCGCGCAGCGGGTCACGACATCAGGGTCGCGGACCTCGGCGGCGGGCTGGGCGTGCCCTACGATCCTGAACTGCCGCCGCCGCCGAGCCCCGCCGATTATGGCGCGATGGTTCGGCGGATTGCAGCGGGCTGGAACGCGCGGCTGGTGTTCGAGCCGGGGCGGCTGATCGTCGGCAACGCCGGCGTGCTCCTGTCGCGGGTGATCCGCGTGAAGCCTGGCGCTGTCGATCCATTCGTGATCGTCGATGCGGCGATGAACGATCTGATGCGGCCGGCGCTCTACGATGCGTGGCACCGGATCGAGGCGGTCCGTCCCACCGGTGGCCGCCGCACCGCCAATGTCGTCGGCCCAGTGTGCGAGACCGGCGATACCTTCGCCACTGCCCGGCCGATGGACGAAGTTGCCGCCGGTGACCTCGTCGTCTTCCGTACTGCCGGGGCTTACGCCGCGGCGATGTCGAGCACCTATAATTCGCGCCCGCTGACGCCCGAAGTCCTGGTCGACGGGGCGCGCTGGGCGGTGGTGCGGCCGCGGCTCGACGTCGAGGCGCTGATCGCTGCCGATCGTCTGCCCGACTGGCTCGGCGGTTGCGTGGGTCCGCCCAGCAGCTAAGAGCCGCCGCAATGGCGCGCCCCAAGCAACGGATCGTGATGAAATTCGGCGGCACGTCGATGGCCGGGATCGAGCGCATCCGGCACGTCGCCGGCCTGGTGAAACGCGAGGCCGACCGCGGCAACGATGTCGCCGTCGTCGTCTCGGCGATGGCCGGCGAGACCGACCGCCTAGTCCAGCTCTGCAGGGAGGCCGCCCCGCTGTACGACCCGCGCGAATATGACGTCGTCGTAGCGTCCGGCGAGCAGGTGACTTCCGGGCTGCTGGCGATCACTTTGTCCGGCATGGGCGCCAACGCCAGGTCATACATGGGCTGGCAATTGCCGATCCGCGCCTCGGGACACAGCTCGGCGCTGATCGATCATATCGAGGCGGACATCCTCGAGGATGTGTTCGCCAAGGGCGGCATCGCGGTCATCCCCGGTTTCCAGGGCGTTACTTCCGAAGGGGACCTCGCGACGCTCGGCCGCGGCGGCTCGGATACATCGGCGGTGGCGCTCGCCGTCGCGGTGAAGGCCGATCGGTGCGATATCTATACCGACGTCGAGGGGGTGTTCACCACCGACCCCCGGATCGTCCCGCGGGCGCGCAAGCTTGGCGCCATCACCTATGAGGAAATGCTCGAGCTGGCCTCAGTCGGGGCCAAGGTATTGCAGACCCGTTCGGTCGGGCTCGCGATGCGCTACAATATGGCGCTGCAGGTACTCTCATCGTTCGAAGACAAGCCCGGCACGCTGATCGTCGGCGACGACCAAATCGAGGAGCTGAAGATGGAACGGCAGCTGGTCACGGGCATCGCCCACGACAAGAACGAGGCGCGGGTCACGCTGACCGGCCTGCCCGACAAGCCCGGCACCGTCGCGGCGATTTTCGCGCCGCTCGCCAAGGCCAACATCAACGTCGACATGATCGTGCAGAGCGGCGCCGGGACCGGGACGCCGACGGATCTGACGTTCACCGTTCCCACCGCCTCGCTGGCGCACGCGGTCGCGGAACTCGAAAAGGCGCAAGGCGCGATCGGTTTTGGCGAGCTGATGACCGATACCGACGTCGTGAAGGTCAGTGCGGTCGGCATCGGCATGCGTTCGAACGCCGGCATCGCCGCCACGATGTTCGAGACGCTCGCCGAGCGCGGGATCAACATCCTCGCCATCTCGACGTCAGAAATCAAAGTATCGGTGCTCCTGCCGGAGGACTACACCGAGCTGGCCGTCCGCGTGCTGCACAGCGCCTTCGGCCTGGATGCGGAGCAGGCGGCATGAGCGGCGAGGGCCTGATCGCCGAGCCGCGCGCCGTCCACGCCGGGTCCGGCCCTGGCGTAGGCCACGCTCGCCTCAAGGAGCTTATGCACCGCGGAACGGAATTCCTCGGCTGTGAGGTCGCCATTATGGGCGGGGCGATGAGCTGGGTGTCGGAGCGCAATCTCGTCTCCGCCATCTCCAATGCCGGCGGCTTCGGCGTGATTGCCGGCGGGGCGATGAGTCCCGAACTGCTCGACACCGAGATTGCCGAGACCAAGGCGCGCACCGCGCGACCG
>DATENV010000044.1:0-3243 GCA_035274805.1 Sphingomicrobium sp.
AAGCCGGTCGGCGTGTTCCGCACGCACAAGGACGCGCCGCGCGTGCTCATCGCCAACTCCAACATCGTGCCCAAATGGGCGAACTGGGAGTGCTTCAACGAGCTCGATCGCAAGGGGCTGATGATGTACGGCCAGATGACCGCGGGCAGCTGGATCTACATCGGCACGCAGGGCATCGTCCAAGGCACCTACGAGACCTTCGCCGAAATGGGACGCCAGCATTATGGCGGCGACCTCAAGGGGAAATGGATCCTGACCGCGGGGCTCGGCGGGATGGGCGGCGCGCAGCCGCTCGCGGCGGTGATGGCCGGCGCGCACTGCATCGCCATCGAAGTCCAGGAAAGCCGGATCGAGAAAAGGCTCGAGACGCGTTATCTCGACCGCAGGGCGGCCAGCATCGACGAGGCGTTGGAGATCATTCGAACGGCCTCGGAGCCGACCAGCGTCGGCCTGCTCGGCAATGCCGCCGAGATCATCCCGGACATGCTCGCGCGCGGTATCAGGCCCGACGCGCTGACCGACCAGACCAGCGCGCACGATCCCGCCAACGGCTACTGCCCCGCCGGATGGAGCGTCGCCAAATGGCAGGAGATGCGGGAGAAGGACCCCGCCGCGGTCGCGCATGCGGCGCGGATCTCGATCGCGCGCCATGTCGAAGCGATGCTGTCCTACAAGGAAGTCGGCATTCCGGTGTTCGATTACGGCAACAACATCCGCCAGGAAGCCAAGGACACCGGCGTAGTCCATGCCTTCGACTTTCCCGGCTTCGTGCCTGCCTATGTCCGCCCGCTCTTCTGCCGCGGCATCGGCCCCTTCCGCTGGGTCGCGCTCAGCGGCGATCCCGAGGACATCTACCGCACCGACGCGAAAGTGAAGGAGCTGATCCCCGACGACCCGCACCTCCACCGCTGGCTCGACATGGCGCGCGAACGGATCGCGTTCCAGGGGCTGCCGGCGCGCATCTGCTGGGTCGGCCTCGGCCAGCGTCACCGCCTCGGCCTCGCCTTCAATGACATGGTCAGGAACGGCGAAGTCTCGGCGCCGATCGTCATCGGCCGCGACCATCTCGACAGCGGCTCCGTCGCCTCGCCCAACCGTGAGACCGAAAGCATGAGGGACGGCAGCGACGTCGTCTCCGATTGGCCGCTGCTCAATGCGCTGCTCAACACGGCGTCGGGCGCGACCTGGGTGTCGCTGCACCATGGCGGCGGCGTTGGCATGGGCTATTCGCAGCACGCCGGAATGGTGATCGTCGCCGACGGCACCGATGATGCGACGCGGCGGCTCGAGCGCGTGCTGTGGAACGACCCCGGCACGGGCGTGATGCGCCACGCCGACGCGGGCTACGACATCGCGATCGATTGCGCGCGCGAGCAGGGGCTCGATTTGCCGATGGTGACCGCGTGAAGCTCAACCCTGAGCACATTTCGCTGGATCAGCTAAGGCAGCTGTGGGGCGGCGCCGACGCGCGCTTGGATGATGCTTCGATGCAGCGCGTCGCCGAAGCCGCCGCGGCCATCGAGCGCATCGTCGCCGGCGGCGAGACCGTCTACGGCGTCAACACCGGCTTCGGCCTGCTCGCCAACACGCGTATCCCTCATGATCGCCTCGCCGAGCTCCAGACCAACCTCATCCTGTCGCACAGCGCCGGGCTCGGCGACCCGCTGCCCCGCCACGTCACGCGGCTGATGATCATGCTGAAACTGCTCGGGCTCGGCCGCGGCCATTCCGGCGTGCGGCCGTCGGTCATCGAGGCGTTGCAGCGGCTGCTCGATGCCGATGCCATGCCGCTGATCCCGTCGCAAGGCAGCGTCGGGGCTAGTGGCGATCTTGCCCCGCTAGCGCACATGACCGCCGCGCTGATGGGCCACGGCAGCATCGACGTTGCAGGCGAGGTTATGCCTGCGAATTTCGCGCTCGTGCGGCTCGGAATGGCGCCGCTCCAGCTCGGCCCGAAGGAAGGGCTCGCGCTGATCAACGGGACGCAAATGTCGACCGCGGTCGCGCTCGACGCTTTGTTCGCGGGTGAGCGGGTATTTGGCGCGGCGCTTTGCGCGGGCGCGCTGTCGGTCGATGCGCTCAAAGGATCGGTGAAGCCGTTCGACCGCCGCATCAGCGAGCTGCGGGGCCAGCCGGGGCAAATCCGCGTCGCCGCCGCTCTTCGTGAGCTGCTCGACGGCAGCGAGATCGTCGCCAACCACGCGCGCTGCGGCAAGGTGCAGGATCCCTACAGCTTCCGCTGCCAGCCGCAGGTGATGGGCGCCGCGCTCGACCTGTTGCAGAATGCAGCGCGCACGCTGACCATCGAGGCGGCGGCGGTTACCGACAATCCGATCGTCTTTGCCGACGATGACACCGCGATCTCCGGCGGCAATTTCCATGCGCAGCCGGTCGCCTTCGCGGCGGACACAATCGCCATCGCGTTATGCGAGGTCGGCTCGATCTCGGAGCGGCGGGTGAGCGTGCTGGTCGACCCGAAGATGAGCGGCCTGCCTGCCTTCCTCACCGAGGATTCGGGCGTCAATTCCGGGCTGATGATCCCGCAGGTCACGGCGGCGGCTTTGGTCAGCGAGAACAAGAGCCTCGCCTTCCCCGCGAGCGTCGATTCGATCCCGACCTCGGCCGGCCAGGAGGACCATGTCTCGATGGCGCCGATCGCAGCGCGCAAGGCGGCGCAAATCGCGCGCAACGCCGCCGGCGTGATCGCGGTCGAGCTGATGGCCGCGGCCGAGGGCATCGATTACCACGCGCCGCTCAAGACCTCGCCCAAGTTGCAGGCGATCCACGCCGCCATTCGCGCGCATTCGCCGCACTTCACCGCCGACCGTTATTGGGCCGACGAGATGAGCGCGCTTCAGCGCGCGGTGCTGGCTGGCGGAGCGGGGGACTTTGCCCTGGAATAGGCTTACGCCCCCGCACCACGCGTTGTTGTTATTTCTCGCCGAACGCCGCCAGGACTTCCGCCGCGCTCATCGGGCCTCGCACGAAGGTGTCGGTATGGCTCGCGATGTGTTTGCGAAGGTCGATCGACGCGCGGACGCCCGCCTCGATGCCAAGCTTCTTGCCGGCAGCTTCGATGGCCGCGTCCTGCTCCGGCGTCGTCACCGGCGCGATCATCAGATAATCCCACGAATCGCCGTCGGTATGGACGTAGAGCTGAGCTCGGCCCACTCCAGCGGCGGTCGCCGCGCGATCCTGGCCGGCGAGCCACTTTAGCAGCTCGATTTGGTGTCCGGGAGCGGC
>DATENV010000045.1:0-2139 GCA_035274805.1 Sphingomicrobium sp.
GGGACAGCTTGTCGGAACGAGCCTCAAGGCGACGGACGACTATCTGGCGACCGAATATCGCCAGCCGTGCTTCCTGTTGATCGGCAACGAGCAGCAGGGACTTCCGGCCGATTACGAAGCCGAGTGCGACAGCCTTGTGAAAATCCCGATGGCGGGCCGCGCCGACAGCCTCAACGCGGCGATGGCGACGGCGGTGATGGCGTTCGCGATCCGCGCAAGCTGGCGCTGACGGAACCGCCGCTCGCGCGCACGGTTGTTCCGGGCATGAAAAGGCTGTTGGCCCTACCGCTCGTGGCCCTCTCGAGCGGCTGCTACCCGATCCCCGGCCCGCCGCCGGCGCCCTATCACGCGCTCGGCACCGAGCCGTTCTGGAACCTGCTGATCGACGAGCGTGACGTCACCTTCACCCAGCCGGACGCGCAGCCGATCCGCCAGCCGCGGCCGCCGGTGATCCAGGGCGTCGCCGGAGAGATCTACCAGACGCCGCGGATCAACGTTAACATCGTCCACGCCCAGTGCAGCGACGGAATGAGCGACCGCGTCTATCCCGACCGGGTGCAGGTGACGGTCGACGGGCAGCAGTTCAGCGGCTGCGGCGGGCTTTAAGTTCACTAAAGTCACGCGATGCGGCGCATTTTTCGTGACTTTAAGTGTCGCGTCGGTCGCTCGCTACAATTCCAAACCGGTCAAAGAGCCAGCGCCGACTCCAGCAGTCGAAATCCTACTTTGCAAGCCTGGGCTATTCGGCCGCGATCTGCGGCGGGTCTTCGCTGTCGGTGAGCTCCAACTCATCATCGGCATAGCGCGGCAGCGCCTCGACCGGCGTCAGCACGTCGATGTCGCGGCGGCCCGGCTCGATATTGAGCTCGCGGAACTTGCGCGCGGTGACGAGCGACCTGGTCTCAAAGCTGGCGACGAAGCTGTTGTAATTATTGACGGCGGTCGCGAGGCCGCTGCCAACCTTGCGGAGGTCGTCCGCGGCCTTGGCGAGCCGCTCGTACAGCTCCTTGCCTAGCTCGCCGATCTGCCGCGCTTCCTTCGCTAACCGTTCCTGCCGCCAGACCGCCGCCACCGTCCGGGCAATCGCGATCAGGTTGGTCGGCGTCGCCAGCAGCACCTTCTTGTCGAACGCATAGTCCCACAACGTCGGGTCCTGCTCGAGCGCCGCGGTGAGGAAATGCTCGCCGGGGATGAACATCACCACATAATCGGGCGCATCGTCGAACTGCGACCAATAGGCCTTGGCGCCGAGCGCGTTGACGTGCGCGCGGATGGCCAGCGCATGGGCGGTGAGGTGCGTGTCGCGCGCCGCCTCGTCGATCGCGCCGAAGGCATCCTGGTACTCGTTGAGCGAGACCTTCGCGTCGATCACCAGCGACTGGCCGCCCGGCACCCGGACGACCACGTCGGGGCGCAGCCGCCCGCCCTCGCCGTCCGTGACGCTGACCTCGGTCGCGAAATCGCAATGCTCCGACAGGCCGCAGGTCTCGAGCACGTTGCGCAGCTGCTGCTCGCCCCACCGGCCGCGCGCCTTGGGGGCGTTGCGGAGTGCGTTGACGAGCTTGGCGGCCTCCGCCGAGACGCGCTCGGTGCCGGTGCGCATCGCCTCGATCTGCCCGGTGAGCAGGCCGAAGGCGTCGCGCCGCTCGGCCTCCACCTTCTGCACCGTGGTTTCATAGCGCTCAAGCCGGTCGTGGACCGGCTGCAGCAGCGCCTTCAAATTCTGGCCGGCGCTCTCTTCCGATTGGCGGAAACGCTGGTCGGCGCGCTTGAGGAACGTTTCCTGGGCTTCGACCAGCAGCTTGTTGCTGATCTCGGAAAACTGGGCGGACAGCGCTTCCTTGGCCTCGATCAATTCGGCGATCCGCGCCTCGAAGCCTTTCTCGCGCTCGAGCTGCGCCGCTTCGAGCGCCGCCAGCCTGGTTGCGGCATCGCGGTTGACGTCACGTTCCCTGACGACCTCGTCGAGCTGGAGGCGGAGCGTTTCGACCGTCTGCCTGGCGCCCGCGGCCGCGCGGCTGCCGACCAGCCAGCCGATGACGGCGCCGATCGCCAGCGCGACGATAATCATCAACAGGCCAGTCGCGTCCATGACGGAACTCCGGAACAAAATAGGAACACTAACGCATTACCAGCCCA
>DATENV010000046.1:0-4861 GCA_035274805.1 Sphingomicrobium sp.
AGGTTCGGGAACAGGCCGGGGAAAACCTCGGGCTCTTCCTCTTCGCCGTTGTAGGTCGGCCGGAAGTCGACGGTGCCTTCGTCGAGTCCGGCCATCAGCTGCATCGCGATCGCCGTCAGCCGCGCCTCGGTGTAGCGATAGGCGGCGGCGTTATCGCCGTCGATGTTGCCGAAATTGCCCTGGCCGTCGACGAGCGGGTAGCGCAGCGCGAAATCCTGCGCGAGGCGGACCATCGCGTCGTAGACCGACTGGTCGCCATGCGGATGGTATTTGCCGATCACGTCGCCGACCACGCGCGCCGATTTCTTGTAAGCGCCCGCCGGATCGAGCCGGAGGAGGCGCATCGCCCACAGCAGCCGGCGGTGGACCGGCTTCAGCCCGTCGCGGACGTCGGGTAGCGAGCGCGCGGTGATCGTCGAGAGCGCATAGACCAGGTAGCGTTCGGACAGCGCAGCGTCGAACGGGGTCTCGATGACGGAAGAAATGTCGGGATCGGCCATGTGGCGTCGCTACCAAGCAGCTGGCTGCTCTGCCAGCCGCTCCGCGGCGGCGGCGTGCAAAAAATCTAGGGCTTCGTCGCCGCTCCGGCGCCCTTGCAGACGGCCGGTGCGCCCTTGTCGCCGGCCTTCGTCGACGCGGCGTCAGGGCAAGTATCGGCAGGCCCATCCCGGTCGACGCTGATTTCGTCCCACGACGTCGAATCCGCGCCGCTGGTGACCCCGCTGTCGATCTGGACGTCGCCGTCACCCGCATTGAGCTGGGAGAAGTCGAATACCTGCGAGACCTGCGCGGCCCGCTCGGGCGCGGCAAAGAAATCGAAGCGCGGAAGCGCGGGCGCCGCGGGTGGCGCAGACGGCGCGGGCGGCGCTTGGCAGTTAGTCCCGATTTCACAGCCGTTGATCTTCGATCCGCTGACGAAGGGCCCGGACACGTTGGCCGCCGTCGCAAATGCAATGCCGGTAACGGCAGATCCGGCAAGGACCTGGCGACCGTAAACGTTCACCGCGGCTGGCGTCCCGCCCGTGTTGACGATCGAGAAGCCGCCTGTGCCGACGGTGATCCCGGCAAGGTCGACGCTGGTGCCGCTGTTCTGACCGAACAGGCTGCTCGACACCCTGATCGTAACCGAGTCCGCGCCAAGGAAACCATCAAGGTTGCTGGTGCCGCTGTTGATCGCGAGCGCCGCATCGCGGCCGGCGTAATTCGCGTTCGTCTCGAGTTGAGTGAGCGTGGCGCGATTCGCCATCCACACATTCGCCGCATTGAGAATCAGCGCGCCCGCCAGCTGATTTGCAGGGTTGCGCATCTGCAGGCTGCCGGTGTCGGTGTCGAGCTCGATGTTCCTTCCGGCGTCGATCGTGACGGTGTTGCCCGGCATGGCAGTCTCAAAATCGACCTTCCCGTCGATCAACACCGAGCCTGCTGCGGATGCCATGAGGGACGACGTGAACTTTCCGCCGGTGAAGTTGATGGCGTCTCCGGACTTGAGGATGATCTGCCCATTCTGAATGTCGGCATGGGCGACGTCGAAGCCGATGATCCCGCCGAGCAGCATCGTAAGGGCCTGATTCTTGGGAACCGCGGCCATGTAGATGGTGTGATGGCCGTCCGGGCCCGCGTTGCCGCGGCCCGTCGTTTCGCCGGTATGTACGATGCCATTCGGATCACTGGTGCCGACGTCGATCTGAATGTCGAACAATCCGTGGCTCATCGTCATGGTCAGCTGCTCGCCGGCGGCATAGGCTACCGAGCCATCCACGCGGACTTTGCCGCCCTGCTCGATGCGTGGAGCAATCAGCGCGACATAGCTTCCGCGTTGCAGCGCGTTGATCTGGGCGCCCGGCAGGATCTTGATTCCCGATGCAGACAAGGACGGCGGGGCGCCTCCGCTGAACAGAACAGAGAAGCCGTCCGCGTCGGCAGAAAAATCCGCGATATGGTCGGTCGTGAGCAGGAGGCCGCCGACGTCGAACACCGCGCTTGCGCCGATGACGATCCCGCCGGGGCTGTAGAACCAGACCTTGCCGCCGACCGCGTGGGTGCCCTGAAGGGTCGAGATGACGCTGCCATTGAGGCTGATTGGACGGGTAACGTCGATCGGCACGATGCGGTTGAGGACGGTATAGTCCGTGATTCCTTCGGCGCTGGTGAACGTCGCGGTGTTGCCGTTCGGCAGGAAATCTATCGCCCCGCCGCCGATTCGCTGGTCGGACGGCACCCAATTGATCGAGGCGCGGTGCGAACCGATTGTAATCGTCTCGGCCGTCGGCGATGTCGGTATCCGGACGACGCTTCCGGTGGTGCCAACGATGTGGCCTCGAAAGGCTCCCGCCTCGGCTGTCAGGTTCTGGCCTACCGCCGGGGTGAACCCAAACGTCACGGATGCGCAGGCGCACAGCAACGCCGCCCGCCCCCTAATGCGCGCAAATCGACGGTCTTGTGACGCCAAACGAACCACAGCGCTCCCTTTGCCCCGTGAGGAGACGCGACTCGGCCCAATCGTCGGCTGGACTACAAACCGAAACCCGAACCTGGTTAACAACGCAAGCAAATTCGTTAACCAAATTTGGTCGAACGCTGGTTTAACCCGTTGTCGGGTGACGCTTTTTAGGGCGGTTACGCTTGCGCGGCTCGCGGCACTTGCTCGGGCGCTCGGGCAGACCAGCCGCCATCCTGCTCTGCGAGCGCCTGGCGCATTTCGGCAATCAGCCACTCGCGGAAGCGCTTGACCTTCGGCACCATGCGGCGCTCGCGCGGATAGACCAGCCAGTACGACCAGCCGCGCACCGAGATTCGGTCGGGGAACGGGACGCACAGCCGGCCCGCGGCGACGTCGCCCTTCCACAGCAGTGGAGTGAGCAAGGCGAATCCCTGCCCCGCCATCGCCGCATGGCCCTCGTTCGCCTGGTTTTCGAGGCGGATGCCGGCGCGGCGGAGAATTGCCTCATCGGCGGGCACGCCATTGTCGGAGAACCATTGCTGCCACCAGTCGTCCGTGGGGCTGATCCGGTTCTGGTTGGGCAGATCGCGCGGCTCCAGCTTCCGGCCTAGTCGGCGCTCAACGGCGGCGAGGCACTCGGGACTCGCCATCGGGGTGAAGTCGGTCACGAAGAGACGGTGCTCTTCGAGCCCTTCCCAACCCGCATTGCCGCCGCGGATGGCGACGTCCGCGTCGCCGCCGCGCAGGTCGCAAAGCTCGTTGCTGGTGGTCATCCTTACCGCCAGGTCCGGATGCTCCATCTGGAACGCGCCAAGGCGCCACGCCAGCCAGGTATTGGCGAAGGTGTGCGTAGTGGTGATCGTCAGCAGCGTTTCGTCTTCCTCGCGATGGCTGGCGAACGCCGCCTCGATCCCGTCGAACGCGCTCGACAGGGGCGGCAGCAGCCGCTGCCCGAGCGGAGTGAGCCGCGCCCGGCCCTTCTCGCGCACGAACAGGGGCGCGCCGAGGCGCTCCTCGAGGCTTTTGACCTGGTAGGAAACCGCCGCCTGGGTCATGCCCAGCTCGGCCGCGGCGGCGGTGAAATTCTCCGTCCGCGCGGCCGCTTCGAACGCCCGGATCGCCGCCAGTGGTGGAAGCCGCCGCATAAGCTCGGATTTCCCCTTTATTCGGATCCCATCGAACTACCACTTCGATGGGTTGGTCATAAGTCCAATTTATTGGCTCTGTCGAGTGTTTGATTGGCGAAACGAGCAGTCGAATCATAGATGGGATTCAAGTCGCCGGCGGGGACAGATCCCTCCCCTCACAGCCCATCCTCGCCGGCGGCCACCAACAGGAAAGGAGACTGTGCCATGACTTATGGCCTGAGCACCCGTGCGTTCATCGAAGACGGCCCAGTCGAGCAGGTCGCCAAGACGAATTCCATCCGCTCGACCGCGCGGTCGTGGCGCGTGATGAGCGAGGCCTGCCGCCTCGAGCTCATCGAGCAGACGCTCCGCGCCGCCAACGACCGCATCGACGGATACCCGATCGCGCTGTGACGCGCGCCAAGGAGGAAAGGATGATCACCATGATCGACGAGATTTTCGACCGGCACTATCGCGAAGGTCGCAACGAGCTGAATGCCGCCATCGTCAGCGGGTTCAGCCGCTTGCGCCGCGCCGTGGGCAATGCGTTCGATGTGCTCAACCGGATCGAATATTCGGCGCCCTGGGCGCCGAAGGCCCGGCGCGCCCGGTCCCACTGAACACTCCTTAGAGGAGGGCGGACTAGCACGCACCGCCCTCCTCTTTCTTTCATATTCCAACGACTTGCCACAGCCCCTCCCCCCTCTAATCTGACCGGGCCGAATCGACTGAACCGCTGGGGGTTGTGGTCCCGCTGATGTTTCAATCCTTCCTGCGGCGCATTGCGCGTGCCGCCATTATTGCCGCGCTCTCGATAATTCCGCTTCCGGCTACGGCAGCCCCGACTGTCAACGGTTGGGGTGTCGGATTGACCGATGTCCGGCCCGATCCTGCGATCAAATACGGCAGGCTGTCGAACGGAATGAAATATGCCGTGATGCGCAACGCGACGCCCCCGGGCACCGCGTCGGTTCGCCTGGAGTTCGCCTTCGGTTCGATCGCCGAAGCCGACGACGAACGCGGCCTCGCGCATTTCATTGAGCACATGGCTTTCAACGGGACGACCCATGTCGCCGAAGGCGAGATGGAAAAGATCCTGCAGCGCGAGGGCTTGGCAATGGGCCCAGACACGAATGCGCTGACCAGCTTCGACACCACGACCTACATCTTCAATCTGCCCAAGGCGGACTCGGCGAGGATCGATACCGCGCTGTTCCTGCTGCGCGAAATTTCGAGCGAGATGAAGCTCGATGCCGGCGCGATCGATCGCGAGCGGGCGGTGATCCTCAGCGAA
>DATENV010000047.1:0-2815 GCA_035274805.1 Sphingomicrobium sp.
TCGGCGGCGGCACCGCCCTTGTTGGCGAGCCGCGGATCGGCGCGCTGCCGCGCCTGCTCCTCATTCTCGACCGTCAGGATGCCGTTGCCGATCGCATAGCCCTGCATGGTGAGCTCCATCAGGCCCCGAGCGCTCTCCTGCGACACGACTTCGAAGTGGAAAGTCTCGCCGCGGATCACCACGCCCAACGCGACGAACGCGCAGAAGCGGCCGCTGCGCGCGGCGAGCGCGATCGCGCCGGGAAGCTCGAGCGCGCCCGGGACCGTCAGCGTCTCGTGCTTGTGGCCCGCGGCCTCGACTGCGGCGCGCGCTCCCTCGATCAGCATGTCGCTGAGATGCGGATAAAAGCGCGCTTCGGTCAGCAGGATCGTCGACATCAGCTCTCCACCTTGATCGGCCGTTCTTCCACGATCGCCAGGCCGTAGCCGGCGAGGCCGACCGGCGCGTGGTGAGTATTAGAGAGCAAGATCATGTCATGGATCCCGAGCGCGGCGAGAATCTGCGCGCCGGTGCCGTAGCCGCGCACCGCATCGCCGCCCTCGACCGGCTTGCCGGCGCGAAGGTCGATTGCGCGCGACAGCGAGCCGGGGGCGGCGGCATGGAGCGTCACCACGACGCCCGAGCCGTGGCTCTCGATCATCCACATCGCGCCCTGGAGCACGCCCGAGCGCGCGCAGGATTCGCCGAGGACGTCGGCGAACAGGTCGAGGCTGTGCATCCGCACGAGCACTGGCTTGGTCGTGTCGAGCGCGCCGTGGACCAGCGCGAGCTGCTCCTCGCCGCTCGACTTGTCGCGGAACACCTGAGCGTGCCAGGGCAAGCCGCTGTTCGCCGTGAACGGGCAGGTCGCGACCCGTTCGACCAGGTGATCCTTTTTCAGGCGATAGGCGATGAGGTCGCGGATGGTCCCGATCTTGAGGCCATGCGTGCGGGCGAAATCCATCAGGTCGTCGAGCCTGGCCATGCTCCCGTCCTCGCGCATGATCTCGCAGATGACGCCGCTTGGGTTGAGGCCCGCGAGGCGCGAGACGTCGACCGCGGCCTCGGTATGGCCGGCGCGCACCAGCACGCCGCCGGGGCGCGCGATCAGCGGGAAGATATGGCCGGGCGAAACCAGCGATTCCGCGCCGTGCGTCGCGTCGATCGCCACCGCGATCGTGCGCGCTCGATCGGCAGCGCTGATGCCGGTCGAAATGCCCTCCTTGGCCTCGATCGACACCGTGAACGCCGTTTCGTTGCGGCTGCGGTTGGTGCGCGCCATGGGTTCGAGCCCGAGCCGATCGGCGCGATCCTTCGTCAGCGCCAGGCAGATCAGCCCGCGGCCGTGCCGGGCCATGAAATTGACCGCCTCGGGCGTCGCCATCTGCGCGGGAATGACGAGATCGCCTTCGTTCTCGCGGTCCTCGTCGTCGACCAGGATGAACATGCGGCCGTTGCGCGCCTCGTTGATGATCGCTTCGGGACCGACCAGCACTTCCGCCGACCCGCGGTGGATCAGCTTCTCGAGCCGGCCGAGCGTGTCGGCGGTCGGGTTCCAGTCAGGCTGCCCGAGCTTCTGCAGGCTGTTGGGGTGAAGTCCGGCGGCGCGCGCCAGCCCCGCGCGGCTGATTTCGCCGGTGTGGATGATGGCGTTCAGCCGCTCGATCAGGGTGGTGCTCATCGCCGCGCTATATCACATTGCAGTGTGATGAAAAGCGGTGACTCGGCGCTTTCTACTGTGATTGAACGGCGAGCATCCGCTGGATGTAGCGGGCCAGCACGTCAATCTCGACATTAAGCTGTTGCGCGGCAGCCAATGCGCCGAGCGTCGTCTGCTGCGCCGTATGCGGGATGATGTTGACCGAGAATCGAATGCGCTCGCCCGCGTCGGTGACCTCGTTGACGGTCAGCGACACCCCGTCGAGCGTGACCGAGCCCTTAGCCGCGATCATCGGCCCGAGTGCCTTGGGGCATCGGACCTCGATCCGCGTCGAATCGCCGTCCGGCGACGCGCTTACCACCTCGGCCACCGCGTCGACATGGCCGGTGACGATGTGGCCGCCGAGCTCATCGCCCAAACGCAGCGCGCGCTCGAGATTGAGCTTCGCGCCCTCTCGCCAATGGTCCGCGGCGGTCTTGGACATCGTCTCGGCCGAAACATCGACCGCGAACCAGTCGTCGCCTTTGTCGACGACGGTCAGGCACACGCCTGAACAGGCGATCGATGCGCCGAGGTCGATGGTATCGATGTCGTAGGACGTGCCGACCGTAAGCCTCAGGTCCCCGCGCTGCTCGGCGCTGCGTACCGTGCCGACGTCGGTGACGATCCCGGTGAACATCGGCGCGGGCTTAGTCGGTGCGCACCCGCTCGTAAACTTCGAGGCGGTCGACGCCGAGCCTCTGCTCGTCGACCAGCCGCCAGCGGCCGTGGGCGTCGCCGATCGCGTCGAGTCCGACATAGCCGAAGCTCGACTTGCCCTCGCCGACGATGATCGGCGCACGGTAAATCAGGATGCGGTCCACCAGATCCTCGGCAAGAAAGGCCGTCGCGGTGCTCGATCCGCCTTCGACCAGCAGGTCGTTGACGTCATGAAGTCGATAGATATCGCGCGGATTTCCAAGGATTTCCCAGCCGTCGACCGCTTCACCCCGGGTCAGCAGCGCGCGGCGCGGCGACGCTTGTTCCAGGCCCGGCAGCCGCACGTCGAGCTGGGGCTGATCGGCGAGGTACGTCCCGCGCCCGACGAGGATCATGTCGCTGCGCGCGCGTTCCAGATGGACATGGCGGCGGGCATCCTCGCCAGTGATCCACTTCGATTCGCCCGACGGCAGCGCG
>DATENV010000048.1:0-6115 GCA_035274805.1 Sphingomicrobium sp.
CCGGGGGTCGCCGAGACGAACGTGGTCTGGGGGCGCATTGCGTCCCATTCGTTGAAGCGCAGCGGCCGGTTGTCGATGCAGCTCGGCAAGCGGAAGCCATATTCGGCAAGCGTGATCTTCCGCCGATGGTCGCCGCGCGCCATCGCCCCGATCTGCGGCACCGTCTGGTGGCTCTCGTCGATGAACAGCAAAGCGTTGTCGGGCAGGTATTCGAACAAGGTCGGCGGCGGCTCGCCCGGCAGGCGGCCGGTGAGGAAGCGGCTGTAATTCTCGATCCCCGCGCAACTGCCGGTCGCGGCGATCATCTCGAGGTCGAAGTTGGTCCGCTGCTCGAGCCGCTGCGCCTCGAGCAGGCGTCCTTCCGCGGTCAGCTCCTTGAGCCGCTCGGCGAGCTCGTGCTTGATTGCTTCCATCGCCTGCTTGAGCGTCGGGCCGGGCGTCACATAGTGCGAATTCGCATAGACCTTGATGCTGTCGAGCGACGCGATGGTCTTGCCGGTCAACGGGTCGAACTCGCTGATATCCTCGATCTCGTCGCCGAAGAACGACACGCGCCAGGCCATGTCTTCATAGTGCGACGGGAAGATCTCCAGGCTGTCGCCGCGCACCCGGAAATTGCCCCGCGCGAACGCCTGGTCGTTGCGCCGATACTGCAGCGCGACGAGCTTGCGGATGACCTCGCGCTGATCCTCGGCCGCGCCCTTCTTCAGGCTGAAGGTCATCGCCGAATAGGTCTCGACCGAGCCGATGCCGTAAAGGCAGGAGACCGAAGCGACGATGATCACATCGTCGCGCTCGAGCAGCGACCGCGTCGCAGAGTGACGCATTCGGTCGATCGCCTCGTTCACGCTCGACTCCTTCTCGATGTAGGTGTCGGTGCGCGGGACGTAGGCCTCGGGCTGGTAGTAATCGTAGTAACTGACGAAATATTCGACCGCATTGTCAGGGAAGAAGCTCTTGAACTCGCCGTAGAGCTGCGCGGCGAGGATCTTGTTCGGCGCCATCACCAGCGCGGGTCGCTGCAGCGTCTGGATGACCTTGGCCATGGTGAAGGTCTTGCCGCTGCCGGTGACTCCCAACAGGACCTGGCTCGTCTCGCCATTCACGCCGATGCCCTCGACCAGCTCGCGGATCGCCGTCGGCTGGTCGCCGGCGGGCTCATAGTCCGCGACCAGCGTGAAGCGCTTGCCGCCTTCGGCCTTGTCAGGCCGCGCCGGCTTGTGCGGCACGAACGTCTCGGCGGTCTCGGGCTCGGCAAGGCTGGTGCGGATTTGAATCGCCATCGCCGGCTATATGGTCGCCGGACGAAGCGCGAACAACCGAAGACCAGGATCGGTCATGACCGCTGGTGACGAGTGGCGGCGCGGCTTATGATGGCCTCACGATCAAAAGGGGGAGAGCAAGCGCATGAAGACGATCCTCTTGGCCGCGGCCTGCGCCGTGGTGCTGACCGGCTGCAACAAGTCGCCGAAAGTCGACGAGAAGAACGCGACTCCGGCGGAGGTTGCGAAAAAGGTGCGCGACAGCGGCGTGGATCAAAGCATGGTCCAGCCGGGGCTGTGGGAGTCCAAGGTCACGATCGAGAAGTTCGAAATGCCCGGAATGCCGCCCGAGATGGCCAACCGGATGAAGACGATGATGGCCCAGAACCAGGGCCATGATTTCCAGAGCTGCCTGACCGCCGAGGACGTCAAGCAGCCGAAGGAGGATTTCTTCGCCGGCAAGGACAACCAGTGCCGCTACGAGCATTTCAAGATGGGCGGGGGCAAGATCGACGCGGTGATGCACTGCGGCAAGAGAGCGGGCGCAAGCACCATGCGCATGGCCGGCACCTACTCGCCCGACAGCTATCAGATGCAGATGGCGACCGAGGTCGAATCGTCCGACGAGGCCACTCGCGCGATGCAGATGCAGATGCGCGTCGAAGCACGGCGCGTCGGGGAATGCACCGCGAAACAGGGGTGACGCGTTAGCGCCTGTAATGGCGCGGATCACCATCCTTCTGAACCGCGGCGGCGGAGCGGTCGCCGCCGACCCGCAGATTGCCGCCAAGATCGAGGACGCCTTCAAGGCGGCGGGCATCGAAGTCGAAATCGAGCCCGTTGCGGGCGGCGACTGCGAGGTGCGCTGCCGGGCGATTGCCGAGCGCGGCGATGAATTGCTGGTGGTCGGCGGGGGTGACGGCACGATCAGCGCCGCCGCCTCGGCGTTGGTCGGCACCGGGACTTCGCTTGGCATCCTGCCGCTCGGCACGCTCAATCATTTCGCCCGCGACCTCGGCATTCCAAGCGAGATCGAGGAAGCCGCCCGGCTGATCGCGGGACGGCGCGAGCGGCTGGTCGATGTTGCGGAAATGAACGACCGCATTTTCATCAACAACAGCGCAATCGGGCTCTATCCGCTGATGGTGGTCGACCGCGATGCCCAGCAACGCCGGCTGGGCCGGAGCAAGAAGCTGGCAATGATCGTCGCTTCGATCCGCACGCTCGCCCGGTTCCGCCACCAGCGGCTGACGCTCACGGTCAATGACGAAAAGGAGCGCGTCGACACCGCGTTGCTGTTCGTCGGCAACAACGAATACCGGATCGACATCGGTGCGCCCGGCCGGCGCGAGAGCCTCGATGATGGCCGCCTCAGCGTCTTCGTGATGCGCAAGAAGACCCGCCGAAGCTTCATCGCCGCAACGCTTCGGGCCCTGTTAAACCGGGCGCGGGCGGACGACATGGTCCAGATCGAGAACGTCGAGCGGCTGCGGGTATCGAGCCACCGCTCTACTCTCGCCGTGTCGCTCGACGGCGAAGTGGTCCACGCCAAGCCGCCGCTCGACTATAAGATCCGCAAGAAAGCGCTGCGCGTGATCGCGCCCCTGAGCTTGCCGGAGGGAACCGCGAGGCGGTGATCGGGGTTCGCGGCGTAGGAAGTGGGGTGCAGGTGGCAACCCAGGTTCGTCGAGGATGGTCAGACCTGATGCGCGCGCGCGCCCTGCGCGTTGCAGGCATCGCCATCATCCTGCTCGGCATCGGGGCGGCGCTGCTGCCGGCGGGCAAGACGATTTCGTCCGACATGATCGGCGGGCTGCTGATCGCCGCCGGGCTGATCGAGACGGTCGCCGGCTCGCTCCGCCGCGAATCCCGCGCCTTCGCGATGGCCGCGGGCGGCGTCACCGCGCTCGCCGGCCTCATGTTCATCGTCAATCCCGAGACGCATTTCTTCCCGACTGTCTGGCCGATCATTGGTTGGCTGCTGGTCCGCAGTCTGATCCTCGCCGGCTCGCTGACCGAGATCGAAGGGTCGGTGCGGCGCTGGACGGCGATTTCCGCGGGACTCGACTTCCTGCTTGCGGTATTGCTGATCGCCGGCCTGTCCGCCTCGACCCTGGTCGTGAGCGTGTTCGGCCCGACGCCCGAGCTGATCGCCGGTTTCGCCTGGGTCCTGGCGGCGAGCTTCGTCGTCAACGGGCTGATGCTGCTCGAAGTCGCCAGTTGCGAACGGGACCTCGCCGCCTAGCAAGGTGGACGAGGGCAGCCGGGCCGCTTATCGGCAGCGGCAACCCAGTCTCCACGGAGTAAGCCAAGCCCATGAACCGCGCCGCCGCGAGCCATGTCCTCGACCGCGTCCTCGTCCTCGAAATGGTGCGCGTCACCGAAGCGGCGGCAATCGCCGCGTCCAAACTGATCGGCCGCGGCGACGAGAAAGCCGCCGACGCCGCCGCGGTCGAGGCGATGCGTGGTGCGCTCAACGAGCTGCCGTTCGACGGCACCGTCGTCATCGGCGAGGGCGAGCGCGACGAGGCGCCGATGCTCTTCATCGGGGAGAAGGTCGGCTCGGCACAAGGCAGCGGCCCGAAAATCGACATCGCGCTCGACCCGCTGGAGGGGACGACGATCACCGCCAAGGCCGGGCCGAACGCGCTGGCCGTGCTGGCGATCGCCGAAAGCGGCTGCCTGCTGAATGCGCCCGACACCTACATGGAAAAGCTCGCGGTCGGGCCCGGCTATGCCGATGGCACGATCGACATCACCCGCCCGGTCGGCGACAACATCCGCTCGATCGCCAAGGCGAAGGGCGTGGAGCCGCAGGACATCACCGCCTGCGTGCTCGATCGCGACCGGCATGAGGGGATCATTGCCGAGCTGAGGTCGCTAGGCTGCGGCGTTCGGCTGATCCCCGACGGCGACGTCGCGGGCGTGATCGCGGTCGCCGACCCTGATACCGGCATCGACGTTTACGTCGGCACCGGCGGCGCGCCCGAGGGCGTGCTGGCCGCGGCGGCGCTGCGCTGCGTCGGCGGGCAGATGCAGGGGCGCCTCGTGTTCCGCAACGATGATGAGATCGCTCGCGCCCACCGCTGGGGGATCGACGACCTCGAGCGCGTTTACACGATGCAGGACATGGCGCGGGGCGATTGCATCTTCGCCGCGACCGGAGTCACCGACGGCTCTCTGCTGAAAGGGGTCCACCGGCGCGACAAGTGCGTGTCGACCGAAAGCGTGGTGATGCGCGCGAGCACGGGCACGGTGCGGCGCGTATCCACAGAATATCGCGACCTCGCGCACCGCGGACTCTAGACCCCCCAAGCCGGCACCCATAGGTTGGCGCGGTGGAAGCAGCGCTCAACGTCGACCGGTCGGTAAGCGGCCAGCCATGGCGCTGGCGGCGCGGGGCCGACCCCGGCCTCGGCATGGACGAATTGATCGACGAGCTGCTGCTGGCGCGCGGTGTCGGCCGCGAAGACCTCGCCCGCCACCGCGATCCCAAGATCCGCGATTTCCTGCCCGACCCGTCCTGCTTCAAGGACATGGACAAAGGCGCGAAGCGGCTGGCCGACACGGTCCAGCGCGGCGACAAGATCGCGATCTTCGGCGATTATGACGTCGACGGCGCGACCAGCGCGGCGTTGCTGGTGCTGCTGCTGCGTCGGCTCGGCGCCGACCCGATGGTCTATATCCCCGACCGGCTGATGGAGGGCTACGGCCCTTCGGGCAAAGCGCTGGTCGAGCTCAAGGCGAGAGGCGCGAACGTTGCCGTCTGCGTCGACTGCGGCGCGCAGGCGTTCGAGGCGCTCCAGGAGGCCACCGACGCGGGTCTCGACGTGGTCGTGGTCGATCATCACCAATGCGCGACCCTGCTCCCGGTGGCCCACGCGATGATCAACCCCAACCGGCTCGACGAAGGCGAGGACGGCGCCGCGCACGGGCATCTCGCGGCCGTGGGGATGGCGTTCCTGCTGGGCGTCGCGTTGCTGCGCGAGCTGCGCGGCCGGGGCTTCTTCGAAGCGCTCGCTGAACCCAAAATCCTCGACCTCCTCGACCTGGTCGCGCTCGGCACCGTGGCCGATGTCGCGCGCCTCAAGAGCCTCAATCGCGCGTTTGTGACGCAAGGGCTGAAGATCATGGCGGCGCGGCAGAATGTTGGCCTCGCGGCGCTGGCCGAAGCGGCGCGGCTGGTGAAGCCGCCGAGCTGCCGCGACCTCGGCTTCGCGCTCGGCCCCCGGATCAACGCCGGCGGCCGCGTCGGCAAGTCCGACCTCGGCGTGCGACTGCTGACCTGCACCGATCCCGAGAAAGCGCGCGCGCTCGCCGCCGAGCTCGATCGCCTCAACGAGGAGCGGCGGGCGATCGAAATGCTGGTCTGCGAGCAGGCCGAGGCGCAGGCCGCGGACCAGGCGGATTCGCCGGTCATCATTGTGATGAGCGGCGGCTGGCACCAGGGCGTGATCGGCATCGTCGCCGGAAGGATCAAGGAGCGGTTCGGCCGCCCGGCGATCGTCATCGCCGAGACCGAGGACGGCTCCGGCAAGGGCTCCGGCCGCTCGATCTCGGGAGTCGACCTCGGCGCGGCGGTGCTGGCGGCGAAGGACAGCGGTCTGCTGCTCGCTGGCGGCGGGCACGCGATGGCGGCCGGGCTGACCCTGCCGCCCGGCGGCCTCGAGCCGTTCCGCGATTTCATCAACCAGCGGCTGGCCGCCGATGTCGAGAAGGCGCGCGGCGACCGGGCGCTGCTGCTCGACGCCTTGCTCGCGCCGGGCGGCGTGGCTGGCGCCTTGTGCGACGCGCTCGATGCCGCCGGGCCCTATGGCGCCGGCTGGCCGAGCCCGCGGGTCGCGGCCAGATCG
>DATENV010000049.1:0-5263 GCA_035274805.1 Sphingomicrobium sp.
CCATATTGAGCCGCGACAGGAAAGTCCCGCCGAGCACGTCGTTCGCGCTGTCGAGCGCGACAATGTCGCCCTTCGGGTCCACCGGCAGCAGCTGGCCGCCAACGATGCTCGATTGCGGGGCGCCCGGCCGGTTGATCAGCAGGATTTTCGGGGCGGTGGCACGCGCGGGGGGCGCCGTGAACGTCTTCACCCCCTTGGCCACCGGGGGGGGTGCCCACTGGCCGAAACGCGCCTCGAGCAATGGCTGGAGCTCCGCCAGCGGCCGATCCGAAACGATGAAGATCTTGGCGGTGTCGGGCCGGACCCAGCGGCCGCGGAACGCGATCAGGTCCGCGCGGCCGAATTTCGCGATTGCCGCCGGATCACCGCCCGGAGGCCCGCCATAGGGATGGTTCGGTCCGTACAGCACGCGCGGCAGCAGGCGGTTGGCGACCCGCGTCGGGTCCTTCTGCTGCTGGGCGATTGCCGTCAGCGTCTGGGCGCGGATGCGGTCGATGTCGCCCTCGCGGAAGGCGGCGTCCTTGACCACTTCGGTCATCAGGTCGAGCGACGGCGCGAGGTTCGGCGACAGGGCGTTGAGCATCACATAGGACCGGTCGCCGGCATTGGAGCTGCTGACGTCGGCGCCGAGGCGCTCCTCCGCCTCGGCAAATTCCTGCGAGCTGAGCTTGGACGTGCCCTCGTCGAGCAGGCTCATCGTCATGCCGGCAAGCCCGCGCGACTGCGGGGTGTCGGCGGCCGTTCCCGCGTCGAACGCCAGCGCGACGTGCGTAACGGGAATTGTCGTCCGCTGTGCATATTCGACCGGAATGCCGTTCGAAAGCTTGGTGTGGACGATGTCCGGGAAGTCGAGCGAGGCGAGCTGTCCAACCGGCGGGACGGGGCGGTTGCCCTTGACCGCGCCGGCGCTCTTGTCGGGCTCGGGCTTGGTCGTGGCGGCAGCCACACTCTTGGACTCGGTATAAGCGTCGCGCTCGCCGGGCGACAGCGTGATCGTCAGCGCGGGACGGCGAAGCCATTGCTGCATCTGCGTGCGTACCGCCGCCGGCGTGATCGAAGCGTAGGATGCCAGCGTCCGCTTGTAGAAGTTGCTGTCGGCGGCGAACGTCTGGCCCTCGGCCAGCGAAACCGCCTTGCCGCCGAAGCCGCCGACCTGCTCGAGGCCGCGGATCCGGCCCGACACTTCGCTCATCACCGCGCGCTGGACCTCGTCCTGGGTCGGGCCCTTGGCGATATAGTCGGCAACGACCTCGTCGAGGCGCTTGGCGACGAGCGCGGGGTCGACGCCCGGTTTTACATAAGCGCTGACGTTGAAGATGCCGACGCGCTGCAATGCGATCATCTGCGCGCTGACCGCGACCGCGATCTTTTCGTCCCGGACCAGGAGCTTGTCGAGCCGTGAGCTCGCCAGGCCGCCCAGGACCGAGCCCCCGATGTCGAGCGCGGCCAGACGCTTGTCGAGCAAGCCCGGGACCGGCCAGTATTTCTGGATGATCGTCGTCGCGACATGGTCTTTCATCGCGACCGACTTGGGCTGGGCGAGCGTTGGCACCGGCGCCATCGCCGGGTGATTGACCGGACCCGCGGGGATCGCGCCGAAATATTTCTCGGCGAGTGTCCGCACCTGCTCGGGGTTCACGTCGCCGGCGACGACCAGCACCGCATTGTTCGGGCCGTATTTATCGCGGAACCACTGTTTTACGTCGGCCAGGCTCGCCGCGTCGAGGTCCGCCATCGATCCGATTACGGTGTGATGGTAGGGATGACCCTCGGGAAACAGGTTGCCGAACAGCTGGTATTGGACCAGCCCGCCCGGCCGGCTGTCGCCTTGGCGCTTTTCGTTCTGGACGACTCCCCGCTGGTTATCGAGCACGCCCTGCGTGACCGCGCCGAGCAAGTGGCCCATGCGGTCGCTTTCCATGAACAACGCCCGCTCGACCGCACCCGCCGGCACGGTCTCGAAATAATTGGTGCGGTCGGTGTTGGTGGTGCCGTTGTAGTCGGTCGATCCGACCTGCTGCAGATAGGTGAAATAGTCCCCCGGCAGATTCTCGGTGCCGTTGAACATCAGATGCTCGAACAGGTGAGCGAAGCCGGTCTTGCCGTTCGGCTCGTCCTTCGACCCTACATTGTACCAGACCGCGACCGCGGCGACCGGCGCCTTGTGGTCCTCGTGAACGATGACCGTCAGTCCGTTCTTCAGCTTGAAGGTCGTGTGCGGGATCGACACCTGCTTGACGAGGGTCGGTATGGGAACCGAGCGCGCCGGGATCGCGGCGAATGCCGGGTTCGTGAGGGCGGTAGCGGCGACGAGCAACGCAAAGCGGCTGAGATAACGCATCAGCTTGGATTCTCCGGCTAATTTTCCGAGCGGTGCGCCGACCTTAACGACGTTCCGCGCTATGGCAACGGGTGGCGAGCCGGACCCCGGATTTTTCGACGAAGGGCGCGGTTCGCCTCTCGCGGCGGACGGCGCGCGGCGAAATCTTCCTTCGAACAGCTGACAAGTGTCCCACGCCGGTACGTTTCCGGACATGCGCAGAGATAGGGTGGCCGGATCCGCCGGAAGCCCGGGGGCGGATTAGGGCATTGCACCGGATTCTATCGAGCTTAAGAGGAATTAAACCGCGCGTTACGCGGTAGTTGAGCTCCCCCTCGGCGCATGGCGGAAATTACTTAGTAGTATAACTTTCAGCCGTTTCTGGAACCGAGGTCTTAATCACCCGTTAACCGCTTCGATTTGGGCGCGGAATCAGGCGGAGGTCGTTTATGCGTAAGTTACTCACCACGGCCGCAGCAGCAGCTGCAGCGATCGCAATTTCTTCAAGTGCCAATGCGGCGGTCGTCATTACGAGCCCGTCGCCGGCGATTTACACGCCGCCGGCTACCGGCGGGTTCCTCGGGATCGTCACCCCGAGTGCTGGTGCCACTTCCAGCACCGTGACGCCGTTCACCGACGTCTTTAGCTTCTCGATTGCCGGAAGCCCGGGCTCCACCAATGCGCAGGTGGGCACTATCCTGCTGAACGGCATCCAGAACATCAATTTCACCTCCATCACCTTGGATGGAAACCCCTTTACGCTGACATCGGCCGTCGGTGCGGCGGAGCAATGGGCATGCTGCGGAGTCGGCGGCCTGAGCTCGGTGCTTCTCGGTGTCGGATCGCACAACATCACGCTCGTCGGGAACCTGATCGGCGCGAATTCGGGCTCTTATTCCGGAACGCTCAACGTCCAGACGGCACCAGTGCCCGAGCCCGCCACCTGGGCGATGATGCTGCTCGGCTTCGGCGCGACCGGCCTCATGATCCGCCGCCGCCGCCGGCCGGTCCTCGCCCAGCTCGCATAGCTGCGTCGGCCTCCAGACCTCCGAAAGCGGCCCCGGGTTTCCGGGGCCGCTTTTTTTTCATCACTGCATAGCTGAAGCAAAGGCCCCGCGGCCGGTGGACCGCGAGGCGTTTTCGCCGTTAGCGATAGCAGCGCCTAGCGCGCGGGCGCAGCCGCCGGGACCGGGCCGTAGCCGCCGAGCTGGGTCACCAGCTTCTTGTAGGCGTCGAGATAGGCGAGCACGATGATCTGGCCGATCTCGGTCTTCTCGTAGCCGCCGCCGCCGGCCGCCGCGAAGCCGCCCCACCAGCCGGCGCCGCCGCCGACCGCGAAGCTCAGGTCGCGCTTGCGGAAATAACCTTCGGTCAGCGCTTCTTCCTCGGTGGTGCGGGCGTTGACCAGCGACAGCGTGACGTTCGCCTCGCCCTTCTTGACGTTGATCCCGCCGGCGATTGCGCCGACCGCGTGGCCGAACCCGCCGAACAGGCCGCCGAGCGCGCCGGCCGCCGCGCCGACATTGCTGCCGCCGCTGTTCTGGTTGGCGCTGACGATGTCGGGCTGGAGGAAATAGTCGGCCGCCTTGACCTGGCCCTTGCCCATGTTCGAGCCGCGCTGCAGCTCGCCCTGCTCGGCCATCGCGCGCTCCATCGCCCGGCTGCGCATCGCGCCGCCGCGATTGACCATCGTGAAGCAGCCCGAGCGCTGGACGAACACCTTGATGATCGCTTCGGGGCTGCCGAGGTTGAGCTCGCGCCACCATTGCTTGTCGGGCTCGACGATCGCGAGCGTGCCGATGCGGTGGGTGCAGACCGGGATCTCGGCCATGCCCCTGGCCTGCTCGTTGCGGCCCGAGCTGGGCTTGGCCTGCCCGCCGCCGAGCAGGCCGCCGGCCGCCGCTTGCGTGGACACCAGCACCAATGCTGCGCCGGCGAGTAGGAAGAACCTGGTCATGATGAATGCCCCCATGATTAACTCATTGGCCGCTTAGCAAAAATTGAACCGAGTCGGAAGGCAACCAACTTAGCTTTTTCACTCTTGCTGACAGCCGCCACCCCCTCTGCTAGCGCGCGCCAACTCCGGAAAATTGGGCAAATGCATAAAATCGACCGAATTCGAAATTTTTCGATCATCGCGCACATCGACCACGGCAAGTCGACGCTGGCCGACCGGCTGATCCAGGCGACCGGCGGCCTCACCGCGCGCGAGATGACCGCCCAGGTGCTCGACAACATGGACATCGAGCGCGAGCGCGGAATCACCATCAAGGCGCAGACCGTGCGGCTCGAATGGAACGGCTACGAGCTCAACCTGATGGACACGCCCGGCCACGTCGATTTCGCCTACGAGGTGTCGCGCTCGCTCGCCGCCTGCGAGGGCTCGCTGCTCGTGGTCGACGCGTCGCAGGGAGTCGAGGCGCAAACCCTCGCCAATGTCTACCAGGCGATCGATGCCAACCACGAGATCGTGCCCGTCCTCAACAAGATCGACCTGCCCGCCGCCGAGCCCGAGCGGGTCAGGGAGCAGATCGAGGAGGTGATCGGCATCGACGCCTCCGAGGCGGTGCCGATCTCGGCCAAGACCGGCCTCAACATCGAGGGCGTGCTCGAGGCGATCGTCCGTCGGCTGCCGGCCCCGAAGGGGGATCCCGCGGCGCCCCTGAAGGCTCTCCTCGTCGACTCGTGGTACGACGCTTATCTCGGCGTCGTCGTGCTCGTGCGCATCATCGACGGCGTGCTCAAGAAGGGCATGACCATCCGCATGATGGGCGCGGACGCGGTCCACGGCGTCGACCGAATCGGCGTCTTCCGGCCCAAGATGCAGGACGTGACGGAACTCGGCCCCGGCGAGGTCGGCTTCCTCACCGCGTCCATCAAGGAGGTGGCGGATACCCGCGTCGGCGACACAATCACCGAGGCGCGCCGCAAGACGGCGTCGCC
>DATENV010000050.1:0-16491 GCA_035274805.1 Sphingomicrobium sp.
AAGCTGCTGGCCCTCGCCTAGCTCCTCCCCGGGACGGGGAGGTGGCAGCACGCAGTGCTGACGGAGGGGGTTCGGAGCCCTGCACGCCGCCCCCTCCACCATTCACTCTTCGGTGAATGGTCCCCCTCCCGTCCCGGGGAGGACCTGAATGTTGCATCTCTGCCCTCACCCGCTAGAGCCGCCCGCACAAATGGCCGACGCCCCCGAGACCACCAAGACCGACTACCGCTCGACCGTCTTCCTGCCGCGCACCGACTTTCCGATGAAAGCCGGGCTGCCGCAGAAGGAGCCGGCGATCCTTGGGCGGTGGGTGAGCGAGGGGTTGTACCAGCGCATCCGCGAGGCCCGCGCCGGCCGCGACAAGTTCATCTTCCACGACGGCCCGCCCTACGCCAACGGCGACATCCATATCGGCCACGCGCTCAACCACACGCTCAAGGACATGGTGGTTCGCACCCAGACCCTGCTCGGCAAGGACGCGCCTTACGTCCCCGGCTGGGACTGCCACGGGCTTCCGATCGAGTGGAAGGTCGAGGAGCAGTATCGCAAGAAGAAGCTCAACAAGGACGAGGTGCCGGTCACCGAGTTCCGCGCCGAGTGCCGCGCCTATGCCCAGCATTGGGTGGACGTGCAGCGCGAGCAACTGAAGCGGCTCGGGATCAGCGCCGACTGGGACCATCCGTACTTGACGATGCAGTTCGAAAGCGAGGCGACCATCGTCTCCGAGCTGTTCAAGTTCGCCGAGACCGGCCAGCTTTACCGCGGCGCCAAGCCGGTGATGTGGTCGCCGGTCGAGAAGACAGCGCTGGCCGAGGCCGAAATCGAATATGAGGACATCGTCTCGACCCAGATCGATGTCGCGTTCGAGATCGTTGAGGCACCGAACGCGCCGCAGCTAATTGGCGCATTCGCCGTCGTGTGGACGACCACGCCGTGGACGATCCCGGTCAACCAGGGGATCGCCTACAATCCCGACACCGATTACGCCGCTTACTGGGTCGCAAATGAGGAACAGACGGTCCTCGTTTTGGTCGCCGAAGAGCTCATCGGGCAATTCGAAGCGCGCTCTGGTCTGCGCAATGAAGATCCCAATGACGCGCCGCATTGGCGTTTCAAGGGTTCCGACCTCGCCGGCACCATCGCCCGCCATCCGATGCACAAGCTCGGCGGGTTCTTCGCCAGGCCGCGGCCGTTCCTACCGGGCGATTTCGTCACAACCGACCAGGGCACCGGCCTAGTCCACATGGCCCCCGATCATGGCGAGGACGATTTCGAGCTTTGCCGCGCCAACGGCATCGACCCGGTCTTCGCGGTCGATGCGGGCGGTTTCTATCGCGACGACTGGCTGTGGCTGGGCGGCCAAGGCTCGGTCATCAACGCCAAGTTCAACGCGCCGGACGGCCCCATTTGCTCGGACCTTCGCGACAGCGGCGGGCTGCTCGCGGCAAGCGCGGACTTCAAGCACAGCTACCCGCATAGCTGGCGCTCGAAGGCCAAGGTCATCTACCGCTGCACGCCGCAGTGGTTCATCGCCATGGACAAGCCGCTGACCCATTTCAGCCCCAAGTCCCGCGCCGAGAAGCGCTGGGAAGGCGAAGGCGGCGCGCTCAACATGGCCGACGAGGAGTTCTGTGCGTCGCCGAGCCTGCGCCGGCTCGCGCTGCAGGCGATCGCCGACACCCGCTTCGTCCCCGAGAAAGGCCGCAACCGCCTCGGCGCGATGGTCGAAGGGCGCCCCGACTGGGTGCTCAGTCGCCAGCGCGCCTGGGGCGTGCCGATCGCGGTGTTCGTCGAGAAGAAGAGCGGCGAGCTGCTGGTCGACCATGAGGTCAATCACCGCATCGTCGAGGCATTCAAGCGCGACGGCGTCGACGCCTGGGATGCCGAGAATGCACCGGCCTTCCTCGGCGACCGCAACCCCGGCGATTACGAGATGGTCACCGACATCCTCGACGTCTGGTTCGACAGCGGCTGTACCCACGTCTTCACGCTGGAAAGCGGCCACTGGCCCGAACAGCGCTGGCCCGCCGACCTCTACCTCGAAGGCAGTGACCAGCACCGCGGCTGGTTCCAGTCGTCATTGCTCGAGAGCTGCGGGACGCGCGGCCGCGCGCCGTATGACGCCGTGCTCACCCATGGCTTCACGATGGACGCCAAGGGCATGAAAATGTCCAAGAGCCTCGGCAACACCGTCAATCCGCTCGACCTGATGAAGGAATATGGCGCGGACATCCTGAGGCTGTGGGCGCTGTCGGTCGATTTCACCGAGGATCACCGGATCGGGAAGGAGATCCTCGCCGGGGTCGCCGACCAGTATCGCAAGCTCCGCAACACTTTTCGCTATCTCCTCGGCGCGCTCGACGGGTTCACGGACGAGGAGCGGCTCGACGACGTCTCGGCCTATCCCGAGCTCGAGCGGTACATGCTCCACCTCACCGCGGTTCTCGACCAGAAGCTGCGCAACGCGGTCGATGATTTCGACTTCAACACCTACGTCCGCGCGCTGACCGATTTCTGCAACGAGGATTTGTCGGCCTTCTACTTCGATATCCGCAAGGACAGCCTCTATTGCGACGCGCCGTCGAGCCTGAAGCGCCGCGCCTACCGGACCGTGCTCGACACCTTGTTCCAGGCGTTGGTGCGCTGGCTAGCGCCGGTGCTGGTGTTCACGACCGAGGAAGTGTGGGGCACGCGCTATCCCGATGCGGGCTCGGTGCATCTGCTCGAATGGCCCGAGCTAACCCTCACCCGTCACCTCCGCGAAAGCGGAGGTCGCGCTTCTTCTGAAGAACAGCGGGATTCCCGCTTCCGCGGGAATGACGAGTTTGAAGGACGCTGGCGCCAACTGCGTGCACTTCGCGCCGAGGTCACCGAGCGCATCGAGCCGCTGCGGCGCGACAAGGTCATCGGGTCGAGCCTGGAGGCTGAAGTGACGGTGCCGAGCGATGGCGATCCGGTGGCCTTGGCCGAACTGTTCATCACCTCGACAGTTCATCGAGGCGATTGGAACGTCGCGAAAACCGACAACAAGAAATGCGGGCGCTGCTGGCGCCTGCTACCGGAGGTGAAGAGTGACGGGGAATTGTGCGCGCGTTGCGACGAGGTGGTGAATGGATGATTGTCTCCGTCACCCTGAACTCGTTTCAGGGTCCATTTCTCCAGCCGCTCATCGGTCTCCACAATGGATGCTGAAACAAGTTCAGCATGACGGGCGGGGACGCTGATGCGCGCCCGTTCGCTCGGCTTTACCATTGCGCTGATCATCTTCTTGGCTGACCAGCTGATGAAGTGGATCGTCACCGGAACGCTCGGAGTCGCGCACATCGGCGACCAGCTGGTGCTGCTCCCGATCTTCAACTTCACCTACACCGAGAATAACGGCATTTCGCTCGGCCTGCTCAACGCGACGACCGAGATCGGCCGCTGGATGCTGGTCGGGCTGACCTCGGCGATCGCGGTCGGCGTCGCTTTCTGGATGGGGCGCGAGAAGAACCGGCTCGACCAGATCGCGCTGGGAATGGTGCTTGGCGGCGCGCTCGGCAACATCCTCGACCGCGTCCGGCACGGCTATGTGGTCGATTTCGCCGACTTGCATTTTGGCGAGTTCCGTCCGTTTTTGATATTCAATGTCGGCGATGCGGCGATTAGCATTGCCGTCGTGATCCTGTTGCTGCGCGCGTTCCTCAGCCGTAAGGATCAGGAACAGGGCAGCGACCCCGAGGAGACGATCGAACATGCGTAAGTTTTTGACCGCCATGGTGCTGGCTGCAGCCGTGACCACGAGCGGATGTGCCGTTTTGCGGGGCAAGGCGGCAACGCCGGATGAATTCGCGGTCGCGCGCAATGCGCCGCTGATCATCCCGCCCGACTTCACGCTCGCGCCGCCGGTCGCGGGGACCGCGGGCCTGACGCCGGGCGAAGCGCAGCAGCAGGCGATCGACGCCTTGTTCGGCGGCCCCGCGCCGCGCAGCGCGAGCGAGACCAGCCTGCTCGACGCGGCCGGACGTAACGTCGCGCAGATCGGCATCCGCAGCCAGGCGTGGGATCCCGACACGCGCATCGTCGACAAGGGCCCGACGACGGTGCAGATCCTGACCGCGCAGAACAGCAGCACCAACGTCGCCTCCGCGCAGCCGGGCCAGTAAGAAGCGACAGCGAGCGAGACCCAAACGCATGGCAACCACCAATCTTCCTGCCCGCCTGGTCGAAATCGAGTCGATGCTCGACCGCTCGCGCCGCCGCTTCGAGGAGGGCACGCGCCTGGTCGAGGATGCGCACAAGCTGCTCGGGGACATCCAGCAGGCGATCCTCGGCTCGCCTCGCTCCGTATCGCCCGAGGACAGCGAGGAAGCCGCCTCGAAGCTGTTGTCATCGCTCAAGGCCAGCGGTAGCGAAATGCCGGAGAGCCTGTGCGGCGGCCGCTTGTCGGTCGACCAGATGCAGCGGCTGATCCGCATCGACGGGCACCCGATCGGCATCACCGAGATGGAGTATCGGGTGCTCGAGCTTCTCGCGTTCGCACGCAACAATGTCGTGACTCGGCAGATGCTGCTGAAGCATCTCTATCGCCGTGCCGACGACCAGCCGCAGCCCAAGATCATCGACGTGTTCATCTCCAAGCTGCGCAAGAAGCTGCGCAATGCGAGCGGCGGCGCCGAGTTCATCGAGACCATCCCGCAGCGCGGCTGGATCCTGCGCGACGTCGACGAGAAGAGCGGGGCTTAAGCCTCAATCCTCCCCTGCATTTGCAGGGGAGGGGGACCGCACGAAGTGCGGTGGAGGCGACTTGCTCCGCCGTCGTGCAATACCCCTCCACCATCGAATCTTCGTTCGATGGTCCCCCTCCCCCAGACAAGCTGGGGGAGGATAGGATTCACCTTTTCTTAGCCGGCCCGGGCTTAGGCGGGATGGATGCTTTCGCTCATCCCGCAGGACGAACCCGAAACGCCAACGGCTTATGCCGAGGCGGTGTCGCGGCTGGCAAGCGTCCGCCACGCGCTGCGGCTGGTCGACGGCGGCTTTTCGGCCGGGCCGGAAGGCGACCTCGACGAGGATGTCGCCGGCGCCTGGGACGACGCGGGACAGGCGAGACAGCGCTACTTCGACCGCCGCTCGGGGCAATTGGTCGCGACCGCTGCCGCGGGCATCGAGGCGCTGCTCAGCCAGCGCCATGACGGCCGCGAGCCGCACGTGCTCGCGTGCAAGACGATGGTCGACGAGATCCGCCGCGAGCTGCGCGAGGTCGCCGGCATCGTGCTCGGTTAAGCCGGGCCAAGCACCTTCGGGGTCGCCGGGTCGGCGCCCCACTCGCTCCAGCTACCGTCGTACAGCCGCCCCTGGTCGTTGCCGAGCAGATGCGCGGCGAAAATCAGGCTGTTCGCGGTGACGCCCGACCCGCAGCTGGCGACAAACGGCCGCGCGGGGTCGACACCGGCTTCTTCGAACAGACGTCGGAGCTCCTCGGAGGGCTTGAACCGGCCATCCTCGCGGTAAAGCGCCGCGAACGGCAGGTTCCTGGCGCCCGGCGCATGACCGGCCGCGACACCCGCCCGCGGATCGGCTTCCGCCCCTTCGAAGCGCGGCTTGCCGCGTGCATCGAGCCAGGCAAGGCCGACCCCGCCAAGCAACTGCTGCTTGGTGACGATCTCGTCGCGTTCGACGGCATCGAAACGGGCGCGGCGGGGCGCGGGTTCGCCGCTGTCGGTCGGGCGGCCTTCGGCAAGCCAGCGCTGGAAGCCGCCGTCGAGGATCGCGACCTGCCCGGCGCCGAAATGGCGCAGCATGAACCAGCCGCGCGCCGCGGTGCGCAGCGGCGAATTGTCATAGACGACGATGCGGTCGTCGAGGCCCACGCCGAGCGCTTCCATCGCGGCGGCGAACTCGGCGGCTCTCGGCAACATGTGCGGCGCGGGATGCCCGCGGTCGCTGACCTCGTCGATGTCGAGGAAGCGCGCGCCGGGGATGTGGGCGGCGCGATATTCGGCGCGCCCGCTGCGCCCGGTCGCGGGCATGTGACAGCTGGCGTCGACCACGACCAGCTCGGGCTCGCCGAGGTGCTGCGCGAGCCAGTCGGTCGATACCAGCGAGTCCATGGACGCGAGGATAGGCGCGCCGAAGGACTGCTGCTAGTTGGCGGCGCATGGAGACGCGCCATCTTGGCCAGCCCAGCCAGCTTCCCGCTTTGCCCGAGGAAGCGGTGCTCGATTATGTGCCCAACCCGCGGCCCGGAGCGCTCTACCTGGTGCGGTTCACCGCGCCCGAGTTCACCTCGCTGTGCCCGGTGACCGGCCAGCCCGACTTCGCCTATCTGGTCATCGACTATGCGCCGGGTGAGACGATCGTCGAGAGCAAGAGCCTCAAGCTGTTCCTCAGCGCATTCCGCAACCATTGCGGCTTCCACGAGGACGTGACCGTCGGGATCGGCCAGCGGCTTGTGCAAGAAATGAAACCGGCGTGGCTGCGGATCGGCGGATATTGGTATCCGCGCGGCGGCATGCCGATCGACGTCTTCTGGCAGTCCGGCGCGCCGCCAGCAGGCCTGTGGCTTCCCGACCAGGGCGTGCAGCCTTATCGCGGAAGGGGGTAGCCATGGCCGGGGGGCCGAAAGTCGCAATTTTGGGAGCCGGCTCGGTCGGCTGCTTCATCGGCGGCGCCTGGGCGGCGTCGGGCGTGCCGGTCACCTTCATCGGCCGGCGCAAACTGTCCAAGGACGTTGACCAGCATGGACTAACGCTCAGCGATTACAGCGGCTGGCAGGCGCGGCTCGCGCCGGGCGACGTCGATTACCGCTGCGGCCCCGAAGCGCTCGAGGACGCGCAGGTCATCGCCTTGTGCGTCAAGAGTGGCGATACCGCATCGGCCGCCGACGACATCGTCGAGCATGCGACGCCGGGCGCGACGGTGATCAGCTTCCAGAACGGCGTCAGCAATGTCGACGTGCTCGAGCAGGGCCTCGGCGGCCGCTTCGAGGTCGCCCGCGGGATGGTGCCGTACAATGTCGCCTATCTCGGCGAGGGGCGCTTCCACAAAGGGGTCGCGGGTGATCTCTATGCCGAGCAGCGCGCGGGAACGCGCTCGCTTGCCGAGGCGATCGGCAACAGTCCCGGCGAGCTGAAATTATCGGACGACATGCTCGGCCTCGCTTGGGGCAAGCTGCTGATCAACCTCAACAATGCCGTGAACGCGCTGTCGGGAAAGACGCTGATCGACGAGCTCAAGCGCCGCGACTACCGGCGCGTGTTCGCCGCCTCGATGAGGGAGGGCCTCGATCTCCTCAAACGCGCCGACATCGAGCCGGCCACGGTCGGCCCGATTGCCCCGGAAGTTCTGCCGCGGATCGTCAATGCCCCCGACTGGCTGTTCAACAACATCTTCCTCAGGCGCTGGAAGATCGACGCCAAGGCCCGTTCGTCGATGGCTGACGACCTCGCCGCCGGTCGCAAGACCGAGATCGACTATCTTAACGGCGAGCTGGTCCGGCTCGCGGAACGGCTGCAGCGCGCCGCGCCGGTTAACCGGGCAATCGTCGAGCTGGTCCGCAAGGCCGAGGCCGGCGCGGACCCGCTGCCGCCGGCCGCGCTGCGCAAGGCCGTGCTAGGCGGCTAAGCGACGACTGGCCGAGCCGCTTCACGCCTGGTCCAGGCATAGAGCCCGAGTACCAGTGCAGCGAAGACGAAGATGCTGAGTGGCACCGCCCAGGGGTTCTCGGCCACCAAGGCAAGCGGCGTATCCTTGCCCGTCGCGGCGACCGTCATAGCGAACACGACCCCGAACAGGCTTTCGCCGACAATCAGGCCCGTCGCCAGAAGCACGCCCATGCGCTGGGCGAACTCAGGGTTGGCTGTGCGCTCGGCCCACCTATCATAAAAGCGACCGAGCAGCGCGCCGAGCGGAATGAGCAAGGTCAGCGCCATTGGCAGATAGATCCCCATACCGACCGCCAAGGGCGGCAGCGAGCCGCGCTTGGTATAGCGAAGCGCTTCGTCGACGATGATGACCACGACCCCGATCGCGGCGCCCCAGCCGATCAGCAGCCAATCGAGATTGCCGCCGAGAATGCCCTGGGCGATCGCCGAGATCAGCGCAGCCTGCGGCGCGGCAAGCGAATTGGCGTCGGCGCCAGGCGCGCCCTGGAAGCCGAGCGTGTTGTTCAACAGATCGAGCACCGGCGGAATGACGAGTGCGCCGAACACCACGCCAAGCACCAGCGCGACTTGCTGGCGCCAAGGAGTCGCCTCGACCAGCTGGCCGGTCTTGAGGTCCTGGAGGTTATTGTTGGCGATCGTCGCCACTCCGAAAATGAAGGCTGTCACCAGCAGGGCGAAGGCGACCAGCGCCTTGGACGCCGCTTCATCGACATTCGGGAACAGTAGCGCGAGGATGAGCGCAATGCCGAGCACCGCGAGGATGCCGACGCCTGACACCGGGCTGTTGGACGCGCCGATCAGGCCGGCCATGTAGCCGGTGATGGCGGCGATCACCACGCCGGCAATGAGGATGTAGGCGATGCTGATCGCCAGCGTCAGCCCCGGGTTCGAGGCAATGGGATCGGTGTCCGCGAAAGCGTACAGGAGCATCCCGATGGGGATCATCAGAACGAGAATCGAACCGCCGACGATGCCGATGGGCAAGTCGCGTTCTGTGAGAGGAAGGGCATCGCCGCGACCCGCCCTGCGCTCGCGGCCCGCGGCGAGCGCTCCGGTAACGCCAGAGACGATCGGCCGCAGGATGCGCAGCAAGGTCCAGATCGCAGCCACGCCGATGGTCCCCGCGCCGATGAAGCGCACCTGGTTGCGGAAGACGTCATTGACGAACGTGCCGAGGTCGACGCCCGGAGCGGCTGTTGCCAGCGACGTATAATGCGGCACCAGGAACACCCAACTGATCAGCAGGCCGACGAACATCGCGATGCCGACAGCGAGACCGACGAGATGGCCGACGCCGATCAGCAGCATCGACAGGCTCGTGGAAGCGGCGGTGGCGCCCGATCCGAAATTGAACGCCTTGGCGGCATCGGCGACGAGAATCCGCGTCTGCGCGAGCGCGGCGAAGGCCGCCGCAACGATCGAGCTCCAGACGATCATCCTGAGGCCGCGGCGATTTTCTTCGACGCCGCCGGCGCCGGTGCCCACCTTCAGCACTTCGGCCGCGGCGACGCCCTCGGGATAGGGAAGGTCCGTGCCCGTCACTAACGCGCGGCGCAGCGGCACCGAGTACATCACGCCCAGGATTCCGCCGATGCCGATGACCGCGACCGACAGCCAATAAGGGAAGCCGGTCCACCACCCGACCATGATCAGGCCAGGCAGCACGAAGACGATCGCCGATAGCGTGCCCGCCGCCGAGGCGATGGTCTGGACGATGTTGTTTTCCTGGATGGTCGAATCGCGGAAGAAGCGCAGCACGGCCATCGAGATCACCGCGGCGGGGATGGAGGTGGCAACGGTCAGGCCGATCTTGAGGCCGGCGTAAACATTCGCTGCCGTTAGAACGACCGTTAGGACGGCACCGAGAATGATCCCGCGGAGCGTCAGCTCCTTGACGTCGGCGCCCGCGCGCAAGCCAGCCTGAGTTGCCATCCTATGCTCCTTTAAGATCCGCGCAGCCCGGAGGTGCTGGTGTCGAATGCCGCCGGATCGCCTGCCAGCGGCCGTCGTCCTTGACCCAGACATCGGTCAGCACGACGCAATCCTCGATGACCCGGCCGAGATATTTCAGCCGCCAGCGGGCGTGGACGGTGCCGATCATCACATCCTTGACGATCGTCGCGTCCTGAACCTCGACGTCGATCGCATCGACCTCACGGCGCTGGATCGCATCGAGCCAATCGTCGCGGGTCATCATGAAGGGCCCCGTCGACCGCGTCCCGATCAGGACGAAATCTGGATGTACCAGCGCCTGGAGCCGTTCCATGTCCTTACTGCACAGGGCATCGCGCCATTCGCGCTCCAGCCCATCGATCACCGCACAATTCGGATCGGCCACCAGTGTCTCTCTCCCCGGCTCCTCTTAGGGCCGAACACGCAGAAAGCGAATCGCGCTATCGTAACGATTCAGGACGAGTCCGCGAGAGGTCAATGCCAGTGGTTCGTTGTCGAAGCCCGCGGTGGCGAGATCGTTTGCATGGAAGCGCAGCAGCAGCCGGTGGCCGCGGTCCGGGCTTAGCGCAAAGCTGCCGGCGGGGACGCCGTAGACCGGTACCAGCGGCTCAATTGCCGACAGCATCCGCCCACCCGCTTCAACGCGTCCCTCGGAATCGGTCTCGACGAGGCCTTTCTCGCCCGAGCGCGCATCGGTGCCGATGGCGCGAAGACGATAGCCGTCACCAAAGCCGGGCGGTTCGAGCGCCAGGCCGATCTGACCCGGCGGCGCCGGATCGTCGCGCACCAATTCAAAACGCGGCGCAGTCGGCTTCGGCTTGGTGGTGAGGCGGACCGCCTTGCCATCGAACGTCCACTCGCCTTCGGCGTGCTCCGACACCGCGCCGTAATCGAGCTGGTAGCGGAAATGGCCGTTCTTCTCGAGTTCGAGCGCGGCGCCGACTTCGATCTGCTGGGCCTGGTAGAATCCAACGACAGCGGCAACCGGTGCGAGGAGCAGAGCGCCGAGAGCGACCATCAGCGCCCGCCACCGATTCCGAGCAGCAGAAATGCCATATCATTCACCCCACTGCCCCGCGGCATATTGCTTCAGGCCGGGTCATTCAAATTAAGGGCCGCCACCTTTAGCGATAGCGCTCACATTGTCGCCGCGTTAGGCTTCCGGCTCGATGTCCGTCGCGCAGTGAAATGGGGGATCTGAACATGTCCGATGAGAAGCCGGCCGCAGAGACCGACGTCACCAGGGAATGGCGTGCAACGCACGGCCAGAAGTCCTCCGCCACACGGCTTCGGATTTTTGCCGCGATTGCCTGGGCGATCGCCATTGGCGGCGAAATTTTCGGGATTGTCCTGCTCCGCCAGCACAAGTTCGATCAAGGGAATCTTCCGCTTCTGATCGGCATCCTGGTCGGGATTGCCGTCTTCGCGATCGCAGGCAGCCTGATGTGGAAGGCGGCCAACAGGCACGATCCGGCCAGCAAGTCGGAGCCGGTCAAATTCTTCATCCAGAATCAGCTCGGCGCGATCGTTACGGTGCTCGCCTTCCTCCCGCTCATTGTCCTGATCTTCATGGACAAGGACATGGATCCGAAAAATAAGAAGATCGCCGGCGGCATCGGGGTCGTCCTGGCCGCGGCCGCGACCTTGATCGGAATCGACTTCAACCCGCCATCGACCGAGCAATACACGCAGGACATGAACGAATGCGCGGCGCAGATCAAAGCCAATCAGCCGACCACGGCCTGCTCACCCGAGGTCGCTGAGCAGGCGAAGGATATCGCCAGGGACTCCAAGGCAGTGACGGACGCGACCAACGGTCAGGACGTGGTGTACTGGATCGCTCCGGAGAACGGCGCCAAGAAGTCCGCGACGCCGCACGTCTTCCACCTCTGCCAGGGCGTGAGTCCGCTGCGCGGCAAGGCCGTAAACAGGGGCTCGGTGACCGAGGCTTATGCCGAGAACGCCACCCGCATCACGAAGCAGATTCCGATGGAACAGAAGCAGTGCGGGTTTGCACGTGCGACGACCGATAAACCGGCGAGCGCGCCAGCAGGATAACCGGCTTACTTGCCGGTGATATCGATTCCGACGAAGGCTTCGGGCGAGGTGCCGCGCTTGACCAGCATCAGCACGCTCGACCTGCCGGCCTTGCGCGCCGCATCGACTGCCGCGATCACCTGCGCCGGCGTGGTCACCGGCTGGTTGTTGATCGAGACGATGAGGTCGCCGCGCTGGAGGCCCTTTTCCGCCGCGGAGGAACTGGGATCGACCGCGGTGATGATCACCCCATGCGCGGTCGGCGGGAGGTTCGCGGCCCGCGCCAACTCCGGAGTCAGCGGCGCGAGCGAAAGCCCAAGCGCTCGCTGCGGGGTCGTCGTGGTGCCGCCGGTGTCGCCCGGAGTGGTGGTTCCGCCGCCAGAAATCCTGGCGAGCTGCTCCTCGGTCGGACGTTCGGCGACCTGGACGGTGACGGTCGCGCGCTTGCCGCCGCGAATGATCTCGAGCGGGATGCGGTTGCCGACCGGCGTGTTGGCGACGAGGTAGGAAACGGTCTGGTCCGGCGTCACCGGCTGGCCGTTGACCTTCACGATCACGTCGCCCTGCTGCAGGCCGGCACGGGCGCCCGGCGTGCCGGGAACCACCGCGCGCACCAGCTCACCGGAATCCTTGGCGATGCCGAGCGCGGGGGCGAGCTCCTCGTCGACCGGCTGCAGGCTGACGCCAAGGTAACCGCGCGACGGGCGCTGGCCCTTGCGCAGCGCGTCGATCACCGGCTTGGCCAGCTCCGCCGGGATGGCGAGGCCGATGCCGACCGACGCGCCGGTCGGCGAGATCAGCGCCGAATTGACGCCGATGACGTTGCCGTTGAGGTCGAACATCGGGCCGCCGCTGTTGCCCATGTTGATGGCCGCGTCGGTCTGGATGTAGCGGTCGTAGGCGCCGACGCCGGTGATCCCGCGGTGGAGCGCCGAGATGATCCCGGCGGTCACGGTGCTGCCGACGCCGTAGGGGTCGCCGATCGCGATCACCCAGTCGCCGACGCGCGCCTTGGTGCTGTCGCCCCACTGCACATAGGGCAGCCCGCGCGCATCGATCTTGAGCAGCGCCAGGTCCGAGGTTTCATCGCGGCCGACGATGCGCGCGGTATATTCGCGCCGGTCAGTCGTGGTGACGGTGACCGTGTCGACGGTGCCGGTGCCGGTGAGCCCCTGGATCAAGTGGTTGTTGGTGACGACATAGCCGTCGGGCGAAATGATGAAGCCCGAGCCGAGCGAGCCCGCCTCGCGAGTGCGCGGCTGGGCGCCGCCGCTGCCGCTATTGTCGTTGTTGCCCTGCGGCTGGGTAGGGTCGAAGCGGCGGAAGAATTCCTCGAACGGATCGCGCTGGGTGCGTACCGGCACGCGCTGCTTGGTCGAGATGTTGACCACGGCCGGCTGCAGCTTGGCGACCATGTCGGCGAAGGACATCGGCGCACCGGGCCGCGGCGCGAGCGCGGAGGTGCCGGGAGCGTTCTGCGCGACCTGCGCACCGGCTTGCCCGGTGGCGAGCGAAAAGGCCGTTCCCCCGAGCAGCAAGGCCATGGCAACCCCGTAGGCGTAGCGCACTTTTCCGGACTCCTTCGACCTCATCGATACTCCATCAATCGGGGTGGGACGCAAGGGGCGCTAATGTCCCCGTCGCCTTAACGACATTTGAACGCCCGCGCGGTTCCAGACCTCAACGCGGACGTCCAGAGAATTCCTTCAGATAGTCGTTTTGCGGCGACAGAATGATGGTGGTTGGCGCGGGCTTCTCCTGCCCGTCGCCGACGAACGTCGTCTGGTAGCTCTGCATCGCCCGGTAGAAGTCGTAGAAATCGGGGTCCTTGCCGAAGCTCGCGGCATAGGTCCGCGCGGCTTCGGCGTCGGCCTGGGCGCGGATGATCTGGGCCTGCTTGGCGCCCTGGGCGCGGATCGACCGCGCCTCCTGCTCGCGCGCGGTGCGCATGCGGTCGAAGGCCGACGACAGCGGCGCCCCGTCCGGCAGGTCGGTCCGCTTGATCCGAACGTCGAGCACCTCGACCCCATATTGGCGCGCGATCCGGTTCAGCGAGATCCGCACGCTGTCCATGATGCCCTGGCGCTCGGGGGTCAGCAGCTGGGCGAACTCGATCCGGCCGAGCTCGTTGCGCACTTCCGAACCGAGGATCGGGCGCAACTGCTCGGTCAGCTGCTGCTCGTTGCCGGCGCGGATGTACATCAGCAACGGATCGACGATTCGGTAGCGCGCGAAGGCGTCGACCTGCAGCCGTCGCTGGTCGGTCGAAATGACCTGCTGGCGCTGCATGTCGACGTTCTGGACGCGCTTGTCGATCCAGACGAGCTGCTCGACGAACGGGATGCGCCAGCTGATGCCTGCACCGGCGCCGCCGATCGGCCGGCCCGGCTCGTAGCGGCCGAGAATGCGAACCGGCTTCCCGAAGCGCACGACCACCGCCTGCTTGGTTTCGGGAACGATCGGAAAGCTGCCGAGCACGATGACGAGCACCAGGAAGCCGACAATGGCGGCAACCAGCGGACGCCGGCGAACGAACTCGGTCATTGTGGCCGCTCCGGCTGGGCCTGCTGCGGCTTCTGAAGCTGCGGCAACGGCAGATAGGAGGTGACGCCGGGCGCCTCGATCACCGTCTTGTCGACCTTGGAGAGCACCTGCTCCATCGTCTCGTAATACATGCGGCGTCGGGTCACTTCGGGGGCCAGCCGGTATTGCTCATAGACCTTGTCGAACGCGGTCGCCTCGCCCTGCGCCTTCTGGCCGAGCTGAAGCGCATAAGCGTTCGCATTGTTTATGTACGTCTGCGCATCCTGCTGCGCGGCGGTGACCTGCTTAAACGCGTCGTTGACGGCGTCCGGCGGGTCGGCCTGCTTGATGGCGATGCCCTGCACCTGGATGCCGGACCGGTAGGAATCGAGGATCCGTTGCATGTTGTCGGCGACCTGGGTTTCGATTTCGGCGCGCCGGTCGCCCATCGCATCGTTCAGGCTGACCCGGCTGATAACGGCCCGCATCGCGCTCTCCGCGACCTCGCGGATGGTCTCGTCGGGCTGGTCCATCTGGAACAGGTAGCGTTCCGGATTGGCGATGTTCCAGCGCACGGAATAGGCAAGGTCGAGCAGGTTCTGGTCGCCGGTCAGCATCAGGTCGTCGGAGCCTTCGGAGCCCATGTCGATCGATCGGATGTTCTCGACGTCGATTTTCGTCACCCGTTCCATCGGCGACGGCAGCGTGAAGCTGACGCCCGGGCCGAGCGTCCGGCTGTAGCGCCCGAACTGGGTCACGACGCCGCGCTGCCCCGGCGAAATCGCATGGGTGCTGGTGAACACCAGCCAGATGAGGACCAGGCCGACGATCCCCCAGACGATCAGCGAGCTATTGGGCCGGCCGGGCAGGCCGCCATCGCCCCCGCCGCCGCCGCCGAAACGGGCGCGGCCGCGGCGAATGAATTCGTCGAGCGCGGTGACGTTGGCACCGCGGAGCGTCGGCCGACGGCCACGCCGCGGCACGTCGCCCCACGGATTGCTGCCCTGTCCGCCATCGCCGCCGGGCGGCGATTCGTCACCGCCGTCGCTGCCGCTCGAGCCCCAGGGCCCTTTGTTGTCGGCGAACAGGCCGCGGACGCGGCTGCCCCACCCGGTGAGAATGTTCATCGCTGGCGAATATAGAGGCACCGCACGCGAAAAACAGTGCCAAGCGTCAGTGCGCTTCCTATGTGCCCCGACATGGCGCATCCGGTGGACCCGCTGACCGAGCTCCCGCACGACGAGCGGATCCGCTCGCGCAAGGTGGCGGGCGGCGTCGCGACGATCATCGTCGACGCGACCGGCCTTAGCGACGCAGATGCAAAGCGCGTGGAGACCGAGGTGCGCGATGGCGCTCTGGCGACCCCCGGCGTCAGCGAAGCGCGGATCGCGATGACGGCGTCGCAGCCGGCGCGGACCCTGATCGCGATCGGCAGCGGCAAGGGCGGGGTCGGCAAGTCGACGGTCTCGGCCAACCTCGCGATCGCGCTGGCGCGCGCCGGAAAACGCGTCGGCCTGATCGACGCCGACGTTTACGGCCCCTCGCAGCCGACGTTGCTCGGCAGCCATGGCAAGCCCACGGCGGACAATGAAAAGCTGATACCGGTGGAGGCGCACGGCATCCGCTTCCTTTCGCTCGGGCAGCTCGTCTCGCCCGGTCACGCGCTCGCCTGGCGTGGGCCGATGGCGACCGGCGCGCTGGCGAACCTGATCGACGCCGAGTGGGACGACGCCGAGCTGCTGCTGGTCGACCTTCCGCCCGGCACCGGCGACGTCCAGCTGTCGTTGATCCAGCGCTCGCGGCCGGCCGGGGCGATCATCGTGTCGACCCCGCAGGACCTGTCGCTGATCGATGCGCGCCGCGCGGTCGACCTGTTCAACAAGACCAGCGTCCCGGTGCTCGGGATCATCGAGAATATGGCGACCTACACCTGCCCGCATTGCGGCGAGGATTCGCATCCGTTTGGAACCGGCGGCGCACAGCAGGCGGCGGCCGAGCTCGGCGTTCCTTTCCTTGGGCGATTGCCGCTGTCGACCGCGATCCGCGAAGCGTCCGACGCCGGGCGTCCCCCCGCGGCGTCCGACGGTCCCGAGTCCGAGGCGTTCGCCGCGCTCGCCGCGAAACTGTTGAGGGCGGTGGCGCATTGATGGACTTGAAAGGAGTGCCGCCATGCCGCTGACCCGCGACGAGGACATCGCCGAGCTGTTGACCACTGCCCGCACGATCGCCGTGGTCGGCGCGTCGGACCGGCCAAGCCGTTCTTCCTACGGAGTGATGAGTTTCCTGCAAGATTGGGGCTACCGGACGATTCCGGTGAATCCGCAGATCACCG
>DATENV010000051.1:0-3649 GCA_035274805.1 Sphingomicrobium sp.
CGGCCGCGGCATTCGCCGCGTTTCGTCACGAAGTTGTAGATACCGCCGACACCCTTGGCGTCACCCGGATACCAGTTCTGAACCGTGGAGTACTTGATGTACGCATCATCGAGCGCAACCAGCTCCACAACCGCCGCGTGCAGTTGATTCTCATCGCGCATCGGCGCGGTGCAGCCTTCGAGGTAGGAAACGTAGCTACCCTTGTCCGCGACGATCAGGGTGCGCTCGAACTGGCCAGTGTTCTCGGCATTGATTCGGAAATAGGTCGACAGCTCCATCGGGCAGCGGACGCCCTCGGGCACGTAGACGAAGGTGCCGTCGGAAAAGACCGCGCTGTTCAAACAGGCGAAATAATTGTCGCGCTGCGGGACCACGCTGCCGAGATACTTCCGAACGAGATCGGGATGCTCGCGGATCGCTTCCGAGATGGAGAGGAAGATGACTCCGGCCTTCTTCAGCTCCTCGCGGAAGGTGGTGGCGACGCTGACGCTGTCGAACACCGCATCGACCGCGATTTTGGCCGCGCCTTCGACGCCGGCGAGCACCTTTTGCTCCTCGATCGGGATGCCGAGCTTTTCATAGACCCGAAGGATCTCAGGATCGACCTCGTCGAGGCTGCCGAGCTTGGGCTTCGCCTTGGGCGCGGCGTAATAATATGCGTCCTGGTAATCGATCTCGGGGATGTCGAGCTTGGCCCAGCTCACTTCCTCCATCTCGAGCCAGGCGCGATAGGCCTTGAGGCGCCAGTCGAGCATCCACTCGGGCTCGTCCTTCTTGGCGGAGATGAAGCGGACCGTGTCCTCGCTCAAACCCTTGGGCGCGAACTCCTGCTCGATGTCGCTGGAGAAGCCCCATTCGTAATCCTGCGCGATCTTTTCCTTGAGCTCGCGGTTCTTGACGGTCTCGTTCATCGCGCGAGCCCCTCCCCGGCGGACGCCGGGGTGCAAAGTGCTTTCAGGCTGACAGCGCCCAGCGCACCGCGCACCGCGTTGCCGACCACGCCCATGTGCGGCTTCACCCGGCAATGCGCGTCGAGGATGCAGTCGTGGTTGGTCCCGTCCGAGCACATGGTGAGCGCGATCGGTCCCTCGACCGCCTCGACGATGTCGGCGAGGCTGATCTCGGTCGCAGGCCTGGCGAGCGCAAAGCCGCCGCCGGCGCCGCGCGCGCTCGACAGCAGGCCCGAAGCGGCGAGCTGGCCCATCAGCTTCTGGGCGGTGGGAAGGGGAACGCCGGTATCACCGGAAAGCTCGGTCGCGCTGAGCCGGGCGCCCGTCGGATAGCGGGCGGCGGCGGTCATCAGGACGACCGCGTAATCGGCAAGGTGGCTAAGGCGCATGTCTAATTCGGAGCTTTCCAGTCCGATTTAGGGAGTTTCGGTGTGAAACTCAACCTGAAACCCCTCCCCTTGATGGGGAGGGGATAGGGGTGGGGTGATGGTTGACGTGGCGCCCGTCTTTTTCATCACCCCCACCCAACCCTCCCCCATCGAGGGGGAGGGCTCTATGAGGACCCCAATGTCCCTCTACCCCCTTTTTCGACCGTTCGCCTTCGCGCTCGACCCGGAGAGGGCGCACCGCGCGACGATCGCGGCGCTGAAGCTCGTCCCCAAGCATCACCCGCCGCATTTCCCGGAATCGCTCAAATCGACCGTCGCCGGGATCGACTTTCGGACGCCGGTCGGCCTTGCCGCCGGCTTCGACAAGGACGCCGAGGTGCCGGAGGAGATGCTCGACCTCGGCTTCGGCTTCGTCGAGGTCGGGACCGTCACGCCGCGCCCCCAAGGCGGCAATCCGATGCCGCGGCTGTTCCGCCTGCGGCATGACCTGGCGGTGATCAACCGCATGGGCTTCAACAATGCCGGCCAGCCAGCCGCTTTCCAGCGGCTGCTCGAATGCGGCCAGCTGCACGGGGTGATCGGGGTTAACATCGGCGCCAACAAGGACAGTGCCGACCGCATCGCCGATTACGTCAGCGGGGTGCGGGCAATGGCCCCGGTCGCGCGTTACCTGACGATCAACATCAGCTCGCCCAATACGCCGGGGCTGCGCGGACTGCAGGACGAGGGCGCGCTCGACGAGCTGCTCGCCGCCGTGCAGCAGGTCGGGGCGAAGGTGCCGATCTTTTTGAAGGTCGCGCCGGACCTCGGCGAGGGCGATCCCGAGCGGATCGTGCGAGCGGCGATCGACCACAAGATCGACGCAATCATCGTGTCGAACACGAGCGTCGCCCGGCCGCCGCTCAAGTCGCGCTACGCCGCCGAAGAAGGCGGGCTGTCGGGCGCGCCGCTGAAGCCGCTGGCGCTTGAGGCGCTGCGCCAGTTCCGCCGCGCGAGCGGCGGGGAAATCCCGCTGATCGGGGTGGGCGGGATCGCAAATGCCGACGACGCGTGGGAGCGCATCGGCGCCGGCGCGAGCCTGGTCCAGCTTTACAGCGCGATGGTTTACGAGGGTCCCGGGATCGCGCGGCGGATCGCGCACGGGCTGGCGCAGCGATTGGAGCGCGAAGGTTTTTCGAGCATCGGGGAGGCGGTCGGGACGGATCGCTAACGCGGCAGCGTCAGCACCACCCCTTCGCGCCGCGGATCGGCGCCGCCGTCGATCTTGCCGTTGCGGATCAGGGCCGCGGTCACGCCCGAGTCCTCGCCCTGCCCGGGACGCAACTCGATGCCGCGTTTTCGCAGCCCGTCGAGCACCTCCGGCGAGAATTTGTCGACTTCGCCCTGGAAGTTGCGCCCGCGCGCGACGAGGTTGGGCTGAGCCAGCGCCTCGGGCATCGGCAAGTTCCAGTCGACCGACGCAACGATGTTCTTGGCGACATAAGCGAGAATCGCATTGCCGCCCGCCGAGCCGAACGCGCCGGCGAACCGGCCGTCGCTCGTCAGCAGGATGGTCGGCACCATCGACGAGCGCGGGCGCTTGCCGGGCGCAACGGCATTGGCAACCGGACGGCCCTGATCGTCGACGGGCGAGAACGAAAAATCGGTCAGCTGGTTGTTGAGGAAGAAGCCGTCGACCATCCGGCCGGTGCCGAAAATGCTTTCGACGGTCGTGGTCATCGACACGACGTTGCCGTCGGCATCCCTAACGATGAGATGCGAGGTTCCGGTCGGCTCCACGGTCGCGTCGAGGCCTGTTGCCAGTGCAAGCTCGGGCTTGCCCGGAGCAGGCGGCGGCCCCGCGATCGGCCCGATCAACCGCGCGCGCTGCGCGGCGTACGCGCGATCGATCAGCCCGGCGACCGGCACCTTCACGAACGCCGGATCGCCGACGAAGCGGTCGCGGTCGGCGTACATCAGCCGGCTTGCCTCGGCGAATAGATACCAGGCCTGCGGATCGTTCGGCCCCCGCGCGGCAATGTCGGTATGCCCGAGGATCTGCATCAGCTCGATCAGGCCGACCCCGCTCGACGGCGGCGGCGGGGCGCAGAGGATGTAGACCCGGTAATGACCGCAGACAGGCTCGCGCTTGATCGGCTGGTAGTTGGCGAGGTCCGCCATCGTCATAGACCCGCCGAGCGGTGTCGCGTGGGTTCGCGCGACGATCTTCGCCGCGGTAGATCCGCTGTAGAGCGCCGCGGACCCCTGGGCCGCAAGCCGCCGCAGGAAATCGGCATAGGGTTTGTTGACCAGCCGATCGCCGGCGTTGAG
>DATENV010000052.1:0-4041 GCA_035274805.1 Sphingomicrobium sp.
CGGATCTCTGCGACCAACCTGCGCATCGAGGGCGAGCCGATGGCGATCGAGCGCGCCGAGCGGGCGCCGCAGCGCCAGCTGACCGGCGAAAAGGCCAGCGGCACGGTCAAGTTCTTCAACGCGATGAAGGGCTTCGGCTTCATTCAGCGCGACGACGGACAGCCCGATGCCTTCGTGCATATCTCGGCCGTCGAGCGCGCAGGCATGCCGACGCTCAACGAGGGCGACCGGCTCGAATTCGAGCTCGAGGTCGACCGTCGCGGCAAGTATGCGGCGGTCAACCTGCAGCCCAAAAGCGACTGACCTCACCGTTTCGAAGGGGGCAAGAGGGGCCGGTGGAGAGATCCGCCGGCCCTTTCCTTATCCCTACATCGCGCTCGCGTAGAAGGCGGCGAGGTCCGACTTGAGCTGCCGCGCCGACCCCGGGTCGGTGTACATCATGTGGCCCGCTTCATAATAAGTGTAGCGGATGTTCGCCTGCAGCTGCGGGTCGAGCGCGAGGTGGCGGAACTCATAGTCCGCGCCGCCGAACGGCGTTGCCAGATCGTACAGGCCGTTCACCGAGATGACCTTCATCCGCGGGTTCTGCCGCATGGCATTCGCGAGATCGACGCTGGTGTCGGCAATCTGCTGTTCGCCGTCCGGCCCCTTGTGCGTGAAGTTCCATCCGTCCGGACCGCCATAGATCGCGGCATAATTATTGGGCCGGTAAGTGAGGTCCGTTTTGTAGCCCAGATCGCGGAACAGATAATCGTTGAGGGCGCCGACGAAGGCGCCGGTGATGGCGCTCGCCTGCGGATCGTAGCTGGTACTCGCGCCGGCATTGTCCGCCTCCGTTCCCACATAACGCGAGTCGATCCGGCCGATGATCTGACCGCGGTCGCGGAGCAGCTCGCGACGGAAGCGATCGTCGGCAACGCGCAGGTTGGAGCGCAAGATGTAGTCGGTCGAAATGCCGAGGAACCGGGACATCTGCTCGGCCACCGACCGTTTTTCGTCCGCGCCGAGCGCGTTGCCCTTCTGAAGCGCTGCAGCATATGGGCCGGCCGCGAACGCGCTGGCATCGGCGAGGAATTGCCGGACATCGGGTTTGGGGTTGATCTTGCCGTGGTACCAGGCGTTCGCGGCAAGGGTCGGGAAGAAATTCACGAGCGACTGATCGCCCTGGAAGTCGGCGAAATTGAAGACCGTCGACACGAAGGCGATGCCGTTGAGCTGTACGCCCTGGTCGAGCAGCCGCTGCGAAAGACCTGCCGCGCGCGTCGTCCCGTAGCTTTCGCCGATAATGAACTTGGGCGAATTCCATCGCCCGTACTTCGTCAGGTAGCGCTGGATCGTGCGGGTGAACGCGTCGATGTCCTTGTCGACGCCGAAGAAGTCCTTCGGCTCCGCCTTGCCGAGCGGCCGCGACAGGCCGGTCGTCGGCGCATCGATGAACACCAGGTCGGTGATGTCGAGCAGCGTGTCGGGGTTGGCGCCATAGCGGAACGGCGGCCCCGCGACCGTCTCCGGCCGCGACGCATCGACCTTGACCGGCGCGAACGAGCCCATGTGCAGCCACATCGTCGACGAGCCGGGTCCGCCGTTGAACAGGAAGGTGACCGGACGCGGCCGGCCCGGGCTTGGCACCGTATAGGCCACGTAGAACATGCTGAGCACCGGCTCGCCCTTGTCGTTGCGGACGGTGAGGTGCCCGGGCGTGGCGGTGTAGGCGAAAGTTCGCCCACGCAAGGAAATCGAGCGCCGGACCGGCTGCGCGTCTTCCTCGACGCTCGCCTTGACCACGTCCTTGTCGGTCTTCGGCTCGGCTTTGACGTCCTTGGGCGGAGCGTCGCCCGCCGGCACTTCCTGGGCGTAGGCGGGCGCGCTCAGCGCGAGCGCGAGGGCAAGCAAAGACGAACGCATCATTGTCCTCTCATCGGGATTGGGCGGCCCTTGACCATGACATAGCCGACGCGCTGGACCGCGGTCGGATCGACCAACGGGTCTCCCTCGACTGCAATCAGGTCGGCCGACTTGCCGGGAGCGAGCGTGCCGGTCTCGTTCGACAGGCCCATCAGGTCAGGCCCGCCCTTGGTCGCGGCGATCAGCGCGTCGCGCGGGGACATGCCGCCCTTGGTCACCATCAGCTCCAGTTCCTTGTTGGCCTGGGTGTGCGGCGCGACCGCGCTGTCGGTGCCGAGCGCGATCTTGACCCCGGTGCGGTAGGCGAGGTTGAGGCCCTTGCCCCACACCGCGAAGGTCTGTTGCGCTTTCGCCTCGGATTCGGGCGCGAGCTTGCCGCTGCCGATCAGGCCCTGGACTCCCCTGAACGCCATCAGCGTCGCCGAATAATAGGTCCCGCGCGCCTTCATCGCCTGCGCGCCGGCCTGGTCGAGGAAGGTGCCGTGCTCGATCGAATCGACGCCGGCCACGGTGGCGCCGAGAATGCCGCGCGCGCCGTGCGCGTGGGCGGCTACCTTCAGGCCGAGCGAATGCGCCATGTCGCAAATGCCCTTCATCTCGGCATCGGTGAAATGCTGCTCGAGCCCGCGCGCGCCGGGATCGAGCACGCCGCCCGTCGCCATGATCTTGATCACGTCGACGCCGGCTGCGGCCAGCTCACGCACCACCTTCTGGCATTCCGGCACACCGGTGCAGACCGCGGGACTCAAATGCGCTTCGTTGACCGCCGCAGCGAGTTCCGGCGGAAGGCCGGTCGCCGCGTCGGCATGGCCGCCGACAATCGACAGCGGCGACCCGGACACCTTGATGCGCGGGCCGGGAAAGCGTCCTTCGGCCACCGCGTCGCGCACGGCCGTTACGGCCGCGGTGTCGCCGCCGAGGTCGCGGACCGTGGTGAAGCCGCCGCGCGCCATTTCGAGGGCGTGCGTGAGGCCGACGGTCGTCTTGTAAGGGTCCGAATATTTCTTGGTATATTCGGCGTACCACGGCTCGCCGCTGGTGCCGGTCAAGTGCACGTGAACGTCGGTCATGCCCGGCATCACGGTGCGGCTGCGCTCGTCCACCAGGATCGCGCCGGCGGGCGCGGTGAAACCCGGCTCGATGCGGGCAATCCTGCCATTCTCGACGATCACGGTGGAATTGCCGCGCGCGGGCTGCGCCGCGTCGACGATCAGGCGCCCGGCCTGGATGGCGTAGGTTTCGGCATGGGCTGCGGCGGCCGTGGCCAGCGCGGCCGCGCCGGCGAGCAGAGCTTTGATCATCGGATCCCCTCTCGAACGAAAGAACATCGCTTAACGCGCTTCGCGCGCGCTTCAAGTAACCAGTGCCTGGAGCGTTGCGACGCGGTCGGCTTCATGGGCGGGCTTGTCGGTGCGAATCCGGCTGATGCGCGGGAAGCGCATCGCCAGGCCCGACTTGTGGCGGCTGCTCTGGTGGATCGAGTCGAAGGCGACTTCGAGCACCAGGCTCTTCTCGACCTCGCGCACCGGCCCGAACCGCTCGATCGTATGCCCGCGGATCCACCGATCGAGCCATTTGTGCTCCTCGTCGGTGAATCCGAAATAGGCCTTGCCCACCGGGAGCAGATCGTTGGTCTCGGTCCAGCAGCCGAACGTATAGTCGCTGTAATAGCTGGAGCGCTTGCCTGATCCGCGCTGCGCGTACATCAGCACGCAATCGGCGGTCAGCGGATCCCGCTTCCACTTGTACCACAGGCCCGCGCGGCGCCCGGCGACATAGGGGCTGTCGCGGCGCTTGAGCATCATGCCTTCGATCGACACGTCGCGGGCGTTGAGGCGCAGGTCTTCGAGCTGTTCGAAGCTTGCCGCGTCGATCAGCTGCGACACGTCGAACCGGTCGGCGTCGAGACGCTCGGAGAAGCTTTCGAGACGAACGCGACGCTCGGTCCACGCCAGGTCGCGCAAGTCCTCGTCGCCGTCGAACAGGATGTCGTACAGGCGGACGAACGCCGGATAGGCGCCGAGCATCTTCTGGCTGACGTTTTTGCGTCCCAGCCGTTGCTGGAGCGCGTTGAAGCTGGCGGCTGCGCCGCCGTGTACATCGGCGACGCCCTGGTCCGATCCCCGCACCAGCAGC
>DATENV010000053.1:0-3000 GCA_035274805.1 Sphingomicrobium sp.
GTATCTGCCGAGGCGCGTGCGCTGGCCCGACCGGCGGACGCTTCGCGTGCACGTCCTGCGGGGCGCGGTCGTGACCGTCATGGCGGTGCTGTTCTTTTGGGGCATCGGCCGCGTCCCGCTCGCGCAGGCGATCGCGCTGACTTTCATTGCGCCGCTGATCGCGATGTTCCTCGCCGCGCTGGTTCTCCACGAGCGCATTGGAACGGCGTCGGTCGTCGGCTCGCTCGCCGCCTTCGCTGGGGTGATCGTCATCGTCCTCGGCCAGGCGCGCGCGGCCGTCGGCGATGAGGCGTTGCTAGGCATCGCGGCGATCATCGGCTCGGCGCTGTGCTACGCGGTCAACATCGTGCTGATGCGGCGCCAGGCGCTCGCCGCGAAACCGCTCGAGATCAATTTCTTCCAGTCCGCCACAGTGATGGCCGGCTGGCTGCTCGCGATTCCCATCGCCGGCGTCCCCGGCTGGCCGGGCGATGAGTGGCTCTGGATTGCGGTCGCCTCCATCCTCTCGACCTCGGGCACGTTGCTGTTCGCCTGGGCCTATGCGCGCGGTCCGGCGAGCTATCTGTCGGCGACCGAATATAGCGGCTTCCTGTGGGCCGCCGCCTTGGGCTGGATCGTGTTCCATGAGCCGGTGTCGCCGACCACGCTCGCTGGTGCCATACTGATCGTCGGCGGCTGCCTGGTCGCTGCGCGCGGCAAGGTGACCGAGCCGCCGGAGATCGACGTTGCGGCTTAGGAGAAGCTAGCGATGCCCTGGTTCTGGCTGATTGTCGGCGGCCTGTTCGAGGTCGGGTTCACCACGTCGCTGCGCTTCGTCGACGGCTTCCGCAACCTGCCGTGGACGCTCGCCTTCCTTGCCTCGGTCGCTGTCAGCATGGCGCTGCTCGAGCTCGCCGCCCGCTCGATCCCGATGGGCACCGCTTATGCCGTGTGGGGCGGCATCGGCGCGGTCGGGACGGTGATCGTCGGCATCCTCTGGTTCAATGAGCCGGGGAGCACGGTCCGAGTGCTGCTGATCCTCGCGATCGTCGCCGCGATCGCCGCGTTGCGGTTGACCGACTAGCGCTGCGGCTGCAGCAGCGGCGCGATGTCCGGGCTTTCCTCGATGGAGCGGTAGAATTTGGGCGCCGGGAAGGCCCCGCGCGCTTGTTCATAGGCGTAACCGAGGTTCAGCAGCAGCGCTTCCGACCATTTGGGTCCCATGAAGCTGAGCCCCACCGGCAGCCCTTTCACCAGCCCCATCGGCACGGTCAGGTGCGGATAGCCGGCAACCGCCGCGAGCGATCCCGCCCCGCCCCCCGAAATCTGGTCGCCGTTGGCCGCGTCGATCTTCCACGCCGGCGGCATCGTCGGCCCGACCAGCGCGACGACTCGGTTGTCGCGCAGCAACTTGTCGATCCCGTTCGGGCCCGCGGCGCGGAAGCTCACTGCGCGCGCTTTCTTGTAGGCGGGATCGGCGAGGCCTTTGGTCTTTTGCGCCTGCTCGAAAATCTCCTGGCCGAACAAGCCCATTTCCTGGCGCTGGTGCGCTTTGTTGAACGCGATCAGGTCGGCCAGCGACCGCACCCCGATCGGCGCCGGGCTGCCTTTCAGATATTTGGCCATGTCGGCCTTGAGCTCGCTCAACAGCACCGGGAACTCGTTCTTGCCGATCAGTCTGTCGTCGAACTTCTTGATGTCGACCAGGATCGCGCCGCGTTCGCGAAGCACGGCAAGCGCGGTTTCGAACGCGGCATCGGTGCCGAAGCCGGCGGCGAAGCGCATCACGCCGATGCGCTTGCCCTTCAACGCGTTCGCCTCGAGGCCCGCCGCATAATCCTTCTTGCGCTTGTCGGCTTCGCGCGTCGCGGGATCGGCGGGGTCGCTGCCGGCGATCGCGGTCAGCAGCTCGGCGGCTTCGCGAACGGTGGCGGTCATCGGCCCGGCGGTATCCTGACTATGGCTGATCGGTACGATGTGCGTGCGGCTGACCAGCCCGACCGTCGGCTTCAGTCCGACGATGCCGTTGATCGCGGCCGGGCAGGTGACCGAACCATCGGTCTCGGTGCCGATCGCGAGGCGAACGAGGCCGGCGGCGACCGCCGCGCCGGAACCGCTCGAGCTCCCGCACGGATTGCGGTCGAGCGCCCACGGATTGTGGACTTGGCCGCCGATCGCGCTCCAGCCCGAGATCGAGCTGTTCGAGCGGATGTTCGCCCATTCGCTGAGGTTGGTCTTGCCCACGATTACCGCGCCGGCCGCGCGCAGCCGCGACACCAGCGGCGCGTCGCGGTTGGTGACGTTATTGGCGAGCGCGAGGCTGCCCGCCGTCGTCGGCAGCGGTCCGACGCTCTCGATATTGTCCTTGATCAGCACCGGCTGCCCGGCGAGCGGGTCGCGAAGGCTGCTCGCGTCGACCTGCCGCGCCTGGTCGATCGCGGTCGGGTCGATGGCGATGATCGAATGGAGTTGCGGGTCGATCCGCGCGATTCGCTCGAGCGCAGCCCGGACATTGGCTTCGGCCGGCCGAGGCTGCGCGAATGTCGGCGAGGACGCGGCGAGCATGATTGCCGAGGTGACGATCAAGTGACGCATACGGCTCCCCTCTGTTGCGGCGATCAGCGCGGCGCCAGCAAGGCGTCGAGCGTGCCTCGCCCCGTGCCGACCTTCTGAAGCCGCGGATAGCGCAGGCCGCCGTGCCAATCGAGCTTCACCGTTCGGTACACGTCGCCGTCGTGGACGAGCAGGTCGGGAGCAGGGCCACTGCCGGCCGCCGCCTTGATCGCTGACTTGAGCGCATCGGGATCGAACGTGCGGCCGTTCACGGCAACGATCCTGGTGCCGACGGTCAGCCCGGCGTTGAAGGCCGCGCTGTCCCACAGCACGCTCGAGATCTTGCCGTCGCTGCCGACGACGAACCCGCCCGAATAAGTGAGGTCGCTGTTCTCCGCGCGCGCTTCGCCGTTCTTGATCCATTTGGTCGGCTCGGCGGTGTAGACGAGGCGGTAGCCGCCTTGGGTG
>DATENV010000054.1:0-9019 GCA_035274805.1 Sphingomicrobium sp.
GGTCGCCGACGCGCCGCTTCCTTGAAGCGCTAGAACGCGGCGGCTAGGGGCACGCTATGGGCGAGCCCTTCTACATCACGACGGCGATCAGCTATCCCAACGGCCCGCCGCACATCGGTCACGCTTATGAGGCGATCGCCGCCGACGCGATCGCGCGGTTCCAGCGCTCGCAGGGCCGCGATGTCCGCTTCCAGACCGGCACCGACGAGCACGGGTTGAAGATGGCTCAGGCAGCGCGGTCGGAAGAGTTGGAGCCGCGGGTATTTGCCGACAAAATGTCACGTCTTTTCCAAGACATGTGTGACACGCTTAACGTCTCGTACGATCGTTTTATCCGCACCTCGCAGCCCGACCATTACCGCGCCAGCCAGGCGATCTGGGCGGCGATGGAGGAGAGGGGGGATCTGTATCTCGACCGCTACGAAGGTTGGTATTCGGTCCGCGACGAGGCCTATTACGAGCCCGACGAGCTCACCAGCGCCGAGGATGGCAGCAAGCTGTCGCCCCAGGGCACGCCGGTCGAATGGACGGTCGAGGAAAGCTGGTTCTTCCGCCTGTCCAAATACCAGCAGCCGCTGCTCGACCATTATGCCGCCAATCCGGAGTTCATTCGTCCCGAGAGCCGCCGCAACGAGGTCGCCCGCTTCGTCGAAGGGGGCCTGAAGGACCTCAGCATCTCGCGCACCAGCTTCGACTGGGGGGTGCCGGTGCCAGGCAGCAACAGCCATGTGATGTACGTCTGGCTCGACGCGCTGACCAACTACATCACCGGCCTCGGCTATCCCGACGACACTGAGCTGTGGCGCCGTTACTGGCCGGCGAACGTCCATTTGATCGGCAAGGACGTGGTGCGCTTCCATGCCGTCTATTGGCCGGCGTTCCTGATGAGCGCGGGGATCGAGCTTCCAAGGCAGGTGTACGGCCACGGCTTCCTGCTGAGCCGCGGCGAGAAGATGTCGAAAAGCGTTGGCAACGTGATCGACCCGATGGTGCTCGCCGAGCGCTTCGGGGTCGACGCCCTCCGCTATTTCCTGCTGCGCGAGGTGCCGTTCGGGCAAGACGGGAGCTACAGCGCCGAGGCGATCGTCGCGCGCGCCAATGCCGAGCTTGCCAACAGCTTCGGCAACCTCGCCCAGCGCACCTTGTCGATGATCCACAAGAATTTGGGCGGAGTTCTTCCGGCGATCGGTGAAGCACCGCAGGATGCCGAGCTGCTCGCTCTCGTCCACAAGACGGTGCGGCAGGAGCTACCGGAAGCCTTCGACCGTTTTGCGTTCTCGGTCGGGATCGAAGCGTGGCTCCGCGCCGTCTTCGCCTGCAACCAATATGTCGACGCGCAGGCGCCGTGGACGCTGCGGAAGACCGATCCCGAGCGCATGGCCGCAGTGCTTGGGACATTGGTCGCCGCGGTCCGCGAGCTGACGAGCGCCATTGCTCCGATCATCCCCGAATCCGCCGACAAGCTGCTCAGCCTGATCGACGCCGGCCAAGGAGGAACGCCGATCGAGCAGCCGACGCCACTGTTCCCGCGGCTCGAGCTGCCGGAGAACGAGGAGGCGGCCGCGTGAGGCTGATCGACAGCCATTGCCACCTCAATTACGAAGGCCTCGCCGAGCGGCAGGCGGAAGTGCTGGACAGTGCCCGGGGACGCGGCGTCGCCGGCTTCCTCAACATCTCGACCCGCCAACGTGAGTGGGGCGACATCATCGCCGTCGCCGAGCGCGAACCGGACGTGTGGGCAAGCGTTGGCGTCCATCCGCACGAAGCCGACGCGCATCCCGACCTCGGGGCCCAGGCTCTCGCCGACAGTGCATCACATCCGCGTGTGATCGCGATCGGCGAATGCGGGCTCGATTATTATTACGACAAGTCGGACCGTCAGGCGCAGCGCGACCGCTTCGAGGCGCATATCGACGCCGCGCGGCAAACCGGCCTGCCGCTCGTCGTCCATACCCGCGACGCGGAGCAAGACACGGCCGAGATCCTGACGACCGCCGTCAGGGAAGGGGGCGTCAGCGGCGTCCTCCATTGCTTCACGGGATCGGCCGACCTTGCCCGAAAGGGACTCGACCTGGGCTTTTTCGTCTCGCTGTCGGGGATCGTGACCTTCAAGAACGCAGCCGACCTGCAGGAAATTGCGAGATGGCTGCCGGCCGACCAAATGCTGGTCGAGACCGACGCCCCCTTCCTCGCGCCCGTCCCCCACCGCGGGCAGAAGTGCGAGCCGGCCTTTGTCGCCGACACGGCCGCCTTTGTCGCTGCGCTTCGGGGCGAGGAGCCGGAACGGCTCGCGGAAACAACCACGGTGAACTTCTTCAAATTGTTCAAAAAAGCCGAAATGCAAGCGTGAAAGTCAGGATCCTCGGCTGCGGGACGTCGACGGGCGTCCCGAAGATCGGCAACGAATGGGGCAAGTGCGATCCCGATGAGCCGCGCAATGCACGGCTGCGCACCTCGATCCTCCTGGAAAGCGCCGGCGAGCGCATGCTGGTCGACTGCGGCCCCGACCTTCGTCAGCAACTCCTGGCCGCCGAGATCGGGCGCCTCGACGGCGTGATCGTCACGCATGCCCACGGCGATCACTGCCACGGGATCGACGAACTGCGTCCCATTTCGCAGGCGATCGGTGGGCCGGTGCCGCTGCATGCGCGCGCCGATGTGCTCGACGAACTCACGCTGCGCTTCGCTTACGCGTTCGAACAATCCGACTTCTACCGCCCGATCGCCGAAGCGCGCGAGTTGGGCGAGGAGCTTCGTTTTGGGGACGTGCGGGTCCGCTGTGTGGATCAGCCCCACGGCGGTCCGACCTCGCTTGGGCTGCGGTTCGAGGAAGGCGATTACTCGGTTGGTTATGCGGTCGATTTCAGTGAATTAAGCGATGACATGGCCGCGCTCTATCAGGACGTCGATGTATGGATTGCCGACTGCCTGACGCGTCAGCCTCACCCAACGCACATGCACCTCGATGGCGTGCTCAGCGCCGCTCGGGACCTGCGCGTTGGGCAGGTCTATCTGGTCCACATGGGCAACGGCCTCGACTATCGGACTTTGGTGGCGGAGCTGCCGGATTGGGCGGCGCCGGCCTATGACGGGCTCGAGTTCGCTTCGTGATGACCAACGACCTGATGCTCGGCGGCGTCTATCTGCTGATGGCGATCATGCTCGTAGCCGGCGCGCTGATGGCGCGGCGCGAACCGGCGGCCAAGCTGCTGACGATGGCGCTCGCCTGGGTCGCGATCTTCGCCGCAGGCTTCGTGCTGTTCACCTTTCGCGACAATCTCGGCTGGGTCGCGCAGCGGCTGAAGGCCGAGGCCATCGGAACGCCTGTGCAGCAAGGGCAGGAAACGCGCATCCCGATGGCGATCAACGGCCATTTCTGGGTCAACGCCAGGCTCAATGGGCGTGACGTGAAGTTCCTGGTCGATAGCGGCGCGACGACGACCACGATTGACCGCAAGACCGCCAGCACCGCAGGCGTCGCAATTTCGCCGCGGCGCGATCGCTTCGTCCGGACGGGCAACGGCATGATCCGCGTCGCCAGCGGTCGCGCCGACGAACTGAGCGTCGGCGGAATCGTTCGGCGGGACGTCGCGATTGAAATCGCCGACAATGACGATCTCAACGTGCTCGGCATGAATTATCTGTCGTCCTTGAGCCGCTGGGGCGTCGAGGGGCGATGGCTGGTCCTGGTCCCCTGACCTAAGGTAGACTTTACATAATGCATATTATCATACTTACGGGTTTCAGCGAGCAAGGGGCCCCTCGTGCCGCTTGAGCGCCTTGTCGAGATCATGCGGCGGCTGCGCGATCCGGTCAGCGGCTGCGAATGGGACACCGTCCAGACATTCGAGACGATCGCGCCCTACACGATCGAGGAAGCTTATGAAGTCGCGGACGCGATTGCCCGCAACGACATGGACGCGCTGGCCGACGAGCTCGGCGATCTTCAGCTCCAGGTCGTCTTCCACGCCCGCATGGCCGAGGAAGCCGGCCTGTTCACGCTCGAAGACGTCCTTGGCCGCATTGCCGACAAGATGGAGCGCCGCCACCCGCACATCTTCGGCGACGCCGAGCATGGCGGCCATCATCTGTGGGAAAAGATCAAGGCCGAGGAACGCGCCGCGAACCCCGACAAGAGCGCCCTCGCCGGCGTTGCCCTGGCGCTCCCGGCGCTCGAGCGCGCCGCCAAGCTTCAGCGGCGCGCTGCGCGAACCGGCTTCGATTGGCCGGACGTTGCGGGCCCTCGCGCGAAGATCCACGAGGAACTCGCCGAGCTCGATGCCGAGACCGACCACGACCGCAAGCTGGAGGAGCTGGGCGACCTTCTATTCGCCGTCGTCAACCTCGCACGACATCTGAACGTCGAGCCCGAAGCAGCGCTGCGCGAAGCCAATCGCAAGTTCGAGCAACGCTTCCGGGCGATCGAGCAGGAGCCTGGGTTCGCGGACATGCCGCTGGATCAGAAAGAGGAGCTTTGGATCCGGGCGAAGCTCGCTCAGGCCGACTCCAGCGCCTGGAACCGCGCCCAGTTGTCGGGCGATAGCCGGACCGACAATTCCATCTCGTCATGATCGAGCTGCTGGTCGAGCACTTCACCGCGCGAGTGCAGCCAGGCAATCTTCTCTCCCGCGCTCGCGGGCAAGCGGATGAAGTGGACCTGTTCGCCGCTCCTCAGCTTTGCAGCCATTAGCTCGCGCAACGCGTCGAGCCCCTCGCCGGTGACGGCTGAAATCGGCACCGCATCGTCGCGGCGCTTCGCTTCTTCGAGCAGCCGCTGCCGCTCCTCGCCCATGACGAGGTCGATCTTGTTCCACGCTTCGATGCGCGGCGGCGCGCCCTCTTCCGTCAGGCCAAGCGAGCTCAGCACATCGTCGACGTCATCGCGCTGCGCCTCGCGGTCCGGGTGGGCCATGTTCCGAACGTGGACCAACAAGTCCGCGGACGCGACCTCCTCCAGCGTCGCGCGGAACGCCGCAATCAATTCGGTCGGCAAGTCGGACACGAAACCGACCGTGTCCGACAGGATCACCTTGTCGAAGCCCGGCAGCTTGATGTCTCGCATGGTCGGATCGAGCGTTGCGAACAGCAGGTTCTCCGCGAACACAGCTTCGCCGGTCAGCCGATTGAAAAGCGTGGACTTTCCGGCGTTGGTGTAGCCGACCAGCGCAATCACCGGCCACGGCGCGCGCTGGCGCCGGTCGCGGTGGAGCGTGCGCGTTCGCTTCACCTGGTCGAGCTCGCGCCGGATCTTCGCCATCCGGTCGCGGATCATCCGCCGGTCGGCCTCGATCTGCGTCTCGCCGGGACCGCCGAGGAAGCCGAAGCCGCCGCGCTGACGCTCGAGGTGGGTCCAGCTGCGGACCAACCGGCCCGACTGATATTGCAAATGCGCCAGCTCCACCTGCAGCTGGCCCTCGGCGGTGGCCGCGCGCTCGCCGAAAATCTCGAGGATCAGCCCGGTGCGGTCGATGACCTTGGCGCCGGCTTCGTCTTCCAGATTCTTCTGCTGGATCGGGGTCAGCGCGGCATCGACGATCAGCAGGCCGGCGCGCTGGTCATTCGCGAGCCCGGCGATCTCCTCAACCTGGCCCTTCCCCAGCAAGGTCGCCGGGCGAACCGCGCGGACTCGAAACGGCTTCGCGGCCACGACCTCGATGCCGATCGCCTCGGCAAGCCCTTCGGCCTCTTCGACGCGCGCTTCGGCCGATCGGCGCGATCCCTCCCGCGGCAGCTCGGGCACGGCGATGATGGCGCGTTCGCCGCGGGCGACGTCGATTGCGCCGTTGCCATCAAATACGGAACTCAGGACTCGATCTCCGTTTCGCCGGCATGATCGGTGCCGAGGTTGAGAGGATGCGCCGGCTGCAACGTCGAAATGGCATGCTTGTACACCAGCTGGATCTGCGGCCCGCGCTCAAGGATCAGGCTGAACTGGTCGAAGCCGCTGACCGAACCCTGGAGCATCACGCCGTTGATCAGGAACAGGGTCATCCGCTCGCTGTCACGCGTCGCGGCGGCCAGGAACAGATCCTGGAGGCTTGCCTTGGCGCCGTCGACCGCCGCCGCGGTCGGCACGAAATCGGCCGGTTTCTCGGGCGGCATGACGGTCGAGATCGAATGCTTGTAGACGAGCTGTGAAGCGCCCTCGCGCCGCAGCAGCATCGAAAAGGCGTCGAACCAGGTGATCACGCCCTGCAGCTTGACGCCTTTGACGAGGAAGATCGTGACCGGAAGCTTGGCGCGCCGCAGGCTGTTGAGGAAATGATCCTGCAGGCTCAGCGATCGCGCGGCCATCCCGCCTGACTCCTACTCCTCCCCCTCCCGCTTGTCGCCAATGCCGAGGGCTTTAAGCTTCCGGTGCAGCGCCGAGCGCTCCATGCCGATGAACGATGCGGTCCGCGAGATGTTGCCGGAAAAGCGCCGAATCTGGATTCTGAGATACTCACGTTCGAACGATTCGCGCGCTTCGCGAAGCGGACTGCCCATGATGGCCATCGACGTGCTGGCGCCGCCCATCGGGGTCTGGTTGTCGAGGATCTCGGGCGGGAGCAGGTCGACCTCGATGCACGAAACGCGGTCGCCGGGCGCAAGGATCAGCGTCCGCTCGATGATGTTGCGGAGCTGCCGCACGTTGCCCGGCCAATCGTGCGCCTGGAGCGCCGCCATCGCCTCTTCCGAAATACCCGGCGCGGGCATCCTGCGCTCCGCCGCGAAGCGGACCAGGAAATGGCTGACCAGCTCAGGAATGTCCTCGCGTCGCTCGCGCAGCGGCGGCAATTTCACGGGAACGACGTTGAGCCGGTAGAATAGATCCTCGCGGAAGCGGCCGGCGGCGATTTCGTCCTGCAGGTTGCGCGACGTGGCCGAAAGCACGCGCACGTCGACCTTAACCGGGCGCTGGCCGCCTACCCGTGCATAGCTCTGGTCGGTCAGCACGCGCAGGATCTTGGCCTGCGTCGTCTGGGGCATGTCGGCGATCTCGTCGAGGAACAGAGTGCCGCCATGAGCATGTTCGAGCAGGCCTGGGCGAATTCCACCCTCGGCCTCGCTGCCGAACAGTTCCTCCTCGACGCGCTCCGGGCTCATCATCGCCGCCGACAGGACGATGAACGGCGCTTTCGCGCGCGGGCTCCACTGGTGGATCATGCGCGCGGCGATTTCCTTGCCGACGCCCGGCGGGCCCGAGATGAGGACGCGGCTCCCCGTCGGCGCGACGCGCTTCAGCGTCGCGCGCACGGCGTTGATCGCGACCGAGCTGCCGTGAAGCTGGTCCTCGTGCCCAACCACCAGGCGCAGCGTCTCGTTCTCGCGCCGCAGCCGCTCGGCCTCGGTCGCCCGGTCGACGAGATAGATCAGCCGCTCCGCCTCGAACGGCTTTTCGATAAAGTCGATCGCCCCTTCCCTCACTGCCGCGACGGCCGTGTCGAGATTGCCGTGACCCGAAATCATCAGCACCGGCAGCGTTGAATCGCGGCGCTTAATCTCCTGCAGCAGCTGCAGCCCGTCGAGCCGCGAGCCCTGCAGCCAGACGTCGAGCAGCACCATCGACGGGCGGCGTTCCTCGATCGCGTCCAGCGTCTGGGTGCTGTCGGCGGCGGTGCGCACCGCATAGCCCTCGTCCTCCAGCACGCCGCTGACGAGGTCGCGAATATCGGCCTCATCGTCCACAACCAGCACTTCAAGCGCCATCAGGCTTCCTCGCCCTTCTCTTCGTGGGAGTTCCGCGGTGCATCCGTCACCAGCCCGGCCAGCTTCGCGGTGTCGAATGATATGCGTACGTGCGTGCCGCCGCCGGGCCGGTCGAGGAAGGCGATCTCGCCCATATGCTCCTCGACGATCTTCTTGACGATCGCGAGTCCGAGCCCGGTCCCCCGCACCCGCGTCGTCATGTACGGCTCGGTCAGCCGCTCGCGGTCCTCGGGCAGCCCGATGCCGGTGTCCAGAACGTCGATGACGAGATGCTCGCCCTCGTTGCGCAGCTTCAGCTCGACGCGATCGCCGGCGATGCTGTGCTCGCCACGATTTCGCCTACCTTCAATGGCTTCCACGCCGTTCTTCACGACATTGGTGAGTGCCTGGGCAAGCTGTCGCCGGTCGCAGACCATGCGGAACTCACCCTGCTGCGGATCGAGCACGAAGGTGATCGCCGGATGGGCGACCTCGTGCAGAAACAGCGCCTGGCGCGCGATCTCGTGCACGTTCTCTTCGCGGAACAGCGGCTTGGGCATCCGCGCGAAGTTGGAGAATTCGTCGACCATGCGCCTGAGGTCGCCGACCTGGCGGACGATGGTCGCCGTCAAGCGCTCGAAGGTTTCCTTGTCCGACGAAATCTCCTTGGCGAACCGGCGCTGGAGCCGCTCGGCGGCGAGCTGGATGGGCGTCAGCGGGTTCTTGATCTCGTGGGCGATCCGCCGCGCGATGTCCGACCACGCTGCCCGCCGCTGGTCGGTGAGCTGCTCGGTGATGTCGTCGAAGGTCAGCACCGAGCCGTCGGTGTAGCGCATCCGCTTGACGGCCAGCGTGCGCTGCACCCCCTCGGCCGCGATCAGCACATTGGCTTCGGACCGCTCGCCGCGCATGAACTCGTCGAGCTCGGACGATAGCGAGCCAAGCTCGCGCCCCTCAATCTCCTCCTCGCCCTTCTGGAGCAGCGTCTCGGCCGACCGGTTCAGCAAGCGGATGCGATGCGCTCCGTCGACGGCGATGACGCCGGCCGTGACGCTCGACAGCACCGCCTCGATGAACGCGCGGCGGGTATCGAGCTGCGTGTTTGCGGAACGCAGCGCATTGGTCTGCTCCTCGAGCCGTCCGGTCATGCGGTTGAAGGCCGTCGCCAAGGTCTGGACTTCGTCCTCGGTCTTCGTGACGGGCACGCGCGCCGAGAAATCGCCGGCCTCGATGCGGCCGGCGGCGCTCACCAGCTCGCCGACGGGCCTGACGAGACGATCAGCAAGCCGCAAGGCCGTCAGGATCGACAGGCCAACAATGATCAGGGCCCCGAGCAGCAGGGCCGCGTTGA
>DATENV010000055.1:0-8271 GCA_035274805.1 Sphingomicrobium sp.
CTGGTCACCGGATAAGCGCAATAATCGGCGGCATAGAACGCGCTCGGCCGATGATTTCCGGAAATGCCGACTCCGCCGAACGGGGCGTTGGACGGCGCGCCGTTGGTCGGCTTGTTCCAGTTGATGACGCCGGCGCGGACGTTCGCCCAGAACTTGTCGTAAAGCTCGGGGCTGCCCCCGACCAGGCTGGCGGCAAGGCCGAAGCGGGTGTTGTTCGCCTCCTTGATCGCCGCATCGAAGTCCTTGACCCGGATCACCTGAAGGACCGGGCCGAAGATCTCCTCGTCGGGCCGGTCGCGGATGTCGGTCACGTCGATCAGCGCCGGCGTCAGGAACGGCTTGTCCTTGTCGGGGCGGTCGAGCCGGCACAGCGGCTTGCCGCCCTTCATCATCAGGTTGAGCCATTGCTCCTGGACATGATCGGCGGCGGCATTGTCGATCAGCGGTCCCATGAATGGCTGCGGATCGGCGAACGGTTGATCGACGATCATCCGGTCGAGCATCTTGACGATCGCGTCGAGCAGCTCCTTGCTGTGTCCGTCCTCGACGATCAGCCGCCGCGCCGCCGTGCAGCGTTGCCCCGCCGAGAGATAGGCCGATTGGATGACGATCGTAGCGGCGGCGTCGATGTCCTTGGCATTCCAGATCACCAGTGGGTTGTTGCCGCCCAGCTCGAGGGCGAGAACCTTGTGCGGGGTCTCGGCGAACTGCTTGTGAAGCGCCATGCCGGCCCTGGCCGACCCGGTGAACAACAGGCCGTCGATCCCTGCCTGGCCGGCCAGCGAGCGGCCCTGTTCCGGGCCGCCGATCAGCAGCCGGACTAGGCCTTCGGGAATCTTGGCCTCGTGGAAGCAGTGAACGAGCATTTCCCCGGTCGCCGGTGTCTTCTCCGACGGTTTGAAGACGACCGCGTTGCCCGCGATCAGCGCCGGTACGATGTGGCCGTTGGGCAAGTGCGCGGGGAAATTATACGGGCCAAGGACGGCGAGCACGCCGTGCGGCTTGTGACGCACGGCAATCTTGTTGCCGAGCGCCGCCTCCATCCTCCGCTGCGGCGTCCGTTCGGCATAGGCCTCGATCGAAATCTCGACCTTGTTGACGACGGCGGCGACTTCGGTGCGAGATTCCCATAATGGCTTGCCGGTCTCGCGGGCGATCAGTTCGGCAAACTCAGTTTCCTTTTTGCGAACGACGTTGGCGAAGCGGCGCAAAGCCTCGATCCGATAGGCGTGCGAGTGCGCGGCCCAGGCCGGCCAGGCGGCGCGCGCGGCGGCGACTTCCGCGGCGGCATCGCCGACGGCACCCGACCATATTTGCTTGCCGGTGGCGGGGTCCGAGGAGGTCAGCTTTTCGCCCAAGTCCCCTCGCTCCACGACGTCCGATCGGTCTTCAACTTTGCGGTGCATCCTGCTCGATCGCAGCCCCCATACGCCGGATTGCCTTAACCTTGTTGTTAAACGGCTGCCAGTCATCGCGCTCGGCGATCGCCGACCAGATCGCTTCGACCTCGTCGATGTGGAGCGAGCAGGGCTGATCGTCGGACCAGTGAGCGTGCGTCGGCTTTTCCTCGCGGCCCTCAAGCAATTTCGTGAGCGAGCGAAATTCGTCGGCTGGATAGGCTTCGACGCCGGGGTCCCCGCCGCCCCGCCAGTCGAAAAAGATGCGGTCGAGCGGCTGCGTCCTGATAGCGAGAGCGCGGATTAGGGCGCCGGCGATCTCGCGGTCGTTATCGCCGCTGGCGATGCCGAGCCGCTTTACCATCGCGACTGTTAGCGCCTCCTCGAACCGGCTGCTCCACCCGCCGAGCAGATCCGAAAGCTCGGGCGCCTCGGCGACAAGCGACAGGCAGCCGGCGAGCTGGGCGAGGTCCCAGTGGATCGCCTCCGGCTGCCGGCCGAAGGCATAGCGGCCGTAATGATCGAAATAAGCCGCGGTGAATTCCGGCTCCCAGTAAGGCGCGAAGCGCCAAGGCCCATAATCGAAGCTCTCGCCGGTGATGTTGATATTGTCGCTGTTGAGCACGCCGTGGACGAAGCCGGCGGCCAGATAAGAAGCGCCGAGGGTGGCCGTCGCGTCGCTCACGCGGTCGAACAGCCGGAGCGCGTTTTCAGCATCGTCATCGGACGGCGGGTCGGCGTGGAGGTTTGCGAGGCAGTAGCGCGTCAGCTTTTTCAGATTGTCGGTCTGGCCGAAGAAGGCGAGGCGCTGGAACGTGCCGATGCGGATATGCCCGTGGCTAAGGCGGGTGAGGACTGAAGACCGCGTTGGCGAGGGCTCGTCGCTGCGCTCGAGCGCTTCCCCGGTCTCGAACAGGGCCAAGCTCTTCGACGTGTTGACCCCGAGCGCTTCGAGCATCTCGGTCGCGAGGACTTCGCGTACGCCGCCCTTGAGGGTGAGCCGGCCATCAGCGTGACGGCTGTAGGGCGTCTGGCCTGATCCCTTGGTGCCGAGTTCGAGGAGCCGATCCTGATCGTCACGCAGTTGCGCGAAGGTGAAGCCGCGGCCGTCGCCGATTTCGGGGTTGTACACACGGAACTGGTGGCCGTGGTAGCGGAGCGCGAGCGGCTCGGCGACGTTATCCGGCAGCGGCTCGAAGCGGCAGAAATGCCGCGCCCAGCCATCTGCGTCGAGCTCCAGCCCGACGCGCTCGGCCCACCGGTGGTTAAGGAATCGCGGGATGCACTTCGGGAAGCGCGCCGGCTTCACTGGATCGTAAAAGTCGGGCCCGAGGGTCAGGATTTTGGGATCGGGCCGGTAGGGCATCGGCCGGTCAGGCGACCAGCTTCTTGAGTTTCGCCAGCGCGTCCGCATCCGCTTCGCCTGGAGAGATGGTCCCGGCGAACCTGCCGCTTCGGTCGAACAGGAGGACCGTCGCGCTATGCTCCATTTCCTTGCCCATCGCGGCATGGGGGACCGGCTCGGCGTAGATTCCGTACTGCTTCTTCACCCCGTCGATTTGCGCCTGCGTGCCGGTCAGGCCAATGATGCGGGCATTGAACAGGCCGGCATATTGGCCGATCTCCTTCGGGCCGTCGTTCGCGGGGTCGATGGTGACGAACAGAATGGGGAGCGCCTGGTCGGTCGCCGCCTCGCGCCGCAGCTTGACCAGCCGCGCCAGCGTGGTCGGACAGATGTCGCCGCACCGGGTGAAGCCGAAGTAGACGGCGTAGGGCTTGCCCGCGAGCGCTTGGCTCGAGAACGGCTTGCCGTCCGCGCGGACCAAAGTGAACGGGCCGCCGAAGCTCGTCTTCACGGGGCCCGCCGCAGCCTGCGGTTGCCGGGTTTGCTCGCGCGGACGCAGCATCAAGGCAGATCCGCCGGCCACCGCTAGCGCGACCAGCAGCCACAGCAGGATACGCACCTGCCGCAGTCGGGATTTCGGCGGCACCGTCTCGGTCAAGCTAGATCACCATGCGCAAATTGGCGCCGCCTTCGGGCGCGTCGAGCGCGCATATCGATCCTCCGTGCGCCAGCGCAACCTGCCGCGCAAAACTCAGGCCGACGCCGCTGCCCCCCTTATGGGTCGTGTAGAAGGGGAGGAAGATGTCGTCCCGCCGGTCTTCCGGAATCCCCGAGCCGTTGTCGCGGACCTCGAGGCGGAAACGGCCACCGGGCTCGCGCGCGAGGCTGAGCACGAGCACGGCTTGATCGAGCCCGGCGGTGGCGCGCATCGCATTGCGCAGCAGGTTCAGCAAAGCCTGGGCGAGCAGCTCGGGGTCGGCGTTGAGACTCATCGTCTGCGGTTCGACCTCGATCCGCGCATCGAGCTTGCGGTCCGCGGCATTGGCGAGCGCGAGGCGCATGATCTCCTCGGCCCACGGCGCCGCCTTGAACTGGCGGCGGTGGATGTCGGGCGCCTGCGCGAACTCCCGGTAACTTTCGACGAAGCGCAAGATGCCTTCCGCCCGGCGAGCGACGGTTTCTGTCGCGGTCTTGGCGTCCGACAGCGCCAGGTCACGCTTGGCAGCCGCAGCGACGAGGTCCGCGCCGGTGCGCGCAAGCGAGGTCACTGGTGTCAGCGAGTTCATGATTTCGTGCGTCAGGACGCGCACCAGATCCGCCTGCGCGGCGACTTCGAGCGCGCCGAGCTCGCTCTGCACCGGCAGGATTGAAACCACGGTCACCGGCTCGTCGAGCCGCGCGACCTGCGCGGAGGCGAAGATCGCCTTCTGCGGCACGCCTTCGAGCATCAGCCGCGTGATCTTGCGGGTACCGGCGGGAAGCCGCACAGCCGCTACGAGCTCCGGACCGAGCGCCTCCAAATCGTCCAGGCGGTGGAGCGGGAGCCGGGCAAAAAGCTGTCGCGCCGCCTTGTTCAGCACCTCGACGCGCCCGTCGCGATCCACCGCCAGCAAGGCGCTCGGCGCGTCGTCGACGATCGCGGCGAGGTAGCGCGATTCGGCGCTTTCGCGCGTGTGCCGCGCCTGGAGAGTCTTCAACGCCTGGTCGAGCGTCGCCCCAAGCACGTCGAAGCCGCCGCCGCTCGGGTCCGAAAAGCGCTGCGAATAATCCTCGAAGCGCACCGATTCGATGAACCGCGACACGAGGAAATTGGTGCGGCGGATGAAATTCCAGAGGCTGGCGAGCGCCGTGAGGCCAATCAGCGCTGCGACTACCAGCCCGGCCCGGACGCCCGGGGTCGCCGCGGCCTTGGCGACGAGTAGGATCGCGCCGATGAGGATGAGCGTGCGCCAGGCGAGCCCGAACTCGAACTTGCGCCTAAAGTCCATGCTTCTCCATGCGCCGGTAGAGCGCGCCGCGGCTGAGGCCGAGCTCCGCGGCGGCCAGCGAGACATTGAAATGGTGCATGCGCAGCGCCCGCTCGATCATCTGCTTTTCGAGCTGGTCAAGATTGAGGCTGTCGCCGACCACCGCGAGCGATGCTGCTTCCGACCGCTGCGGCAGCGGGAAGTCCTCGAGGCGGTAGCGGTCACCGTCGGCCATGATCACAGCCCGCTCGGCGGCATGGCGCAGCGCGCGGACGTTGCCAGGCCAATCGTGGCGGACGAGCACGTCGACCACGTGAGGAGGGAGTTCGCGCTCCGCCTTGTCGTATTTGCGCGCGTAGAGTCCGAGGTAATGGTCGAGCAGCACGGGCACGTCTTCGCGGCGTTCGCGCAGCGGCGGAAGCTCGATTTCGATCGTGTTCAGCCGGAACAACAGGTCCTGCCGGAAGCGCTTCTCGTCGGCGAGGACGTCGGCTGCGGCATTGGTCGCAGCGACCACGCGGACGTCGATCGGCACCGGCTTGTTCGAGCCGACCGGTAGCACCTCGCGCTGCTCAAGCGCCGTTAGCAATTTCGGTTGAAGATGGAGCGGCAGGTTGCCGATCTCGTCGAGGAACAAGGTGCTGCCATCGGCAGCCTTGAGGCGGCCCATGCGATCGCTCTCGGCTCCGGTGAACGAGCCTTTGACGTGGCCGAACAACTCCGATTCGAACAGGGTTTCGGTGGTTGCGCCGAGATCGACCGAGACCATCGGATGCTCGCTGCGGCGCGACAGCCGATGGATTTCACGCGCGACAATTTCCTTGCCGGTGCCATTCTCGCCGAGGATCAGCACGTTGGCATCGGTCGGCGCCGCCCGGTCGATCAGCGTCCGCACGCGCTGCATTGCATTCGACCGCCCGAGCAGCGGCGTTTCGGTTGCGTGCGCGAGTTCCGACGCGCGGCCGCGCTCGGTTCGGGCGTCGATTCGGCTCCGGCGCAATGCCGCCGCGCTGCGGACGGTCGCCGCCAGCCGCTCGTTGCTCCAGGGCTTGGCGACGAAGTCGCTGGCGCCGGCCTTGAGCGCCTCCACGGCGATCGACACGGCGCCGTGGGCGGTGATGATCACGACCGCGGCATCAGGATCCTCGGCCATGATTCGGCCGAGGAACTTCAGGCCCTCACGCCCATCGGTTGCGCCGCGCTCGAAATTGAGGTCGAGCAGGATCGCGTCCGGGCTCCCCTCCTTGAGCAGCGGCATCAGTTCCGCCGGCGAGCTCAACGTCTCGACGCGCTCGAACAGGTCACGGAGCGCGAGCCTCGCGGCGAGCGCGATATCGGGATCGTCATCGACGACGACCGCAAGGCTGAATTGCGGCTCCACGCTACATCTGTAGCGCCAGTGTCCGGAAATGAACAGTGCCGCGCGAGAGATTTTCCCGCTTCGATTGGCATGCAGCTTGCAACGACTAGGATGATGACGATTTCAGGATGCTTCATTTGTAGAGAGGGCGGAGCCCAAACGGAGCGCGGCAAGCTGTCCGCTTCCGGACAACTACTGCCCGAAGGTGGACAGTGAGCCTCGTGGAACTCCGCCAACCGCCACGTTCCGAAGCGGTCAGCGGCGGGGCGATGGATCGCGTCGTGGTGCGCAAGCGGATCGACCGGAAAATCCTGATCGGCGGCGCGGCCGCGGCGGGCGCCGTGCTCATCCTGATCTTCTGGCTGTTCGCGCCGCGATCCGATTCGATGTCGGTGGCGCGCGACCGGCTGACGATCGCGTCGGTGGAATCCGGAACGTTTGAGGATTTTCTGCCGCTGCGCGCGAGGGTTACGCCGCTGGTGACGGTCTATCTCGATGCGGTAGAGGGCGGGCGCGTCGAACAGAAGCTGGTCGAGGACGGCGCGCACGTTGTTCAGGGACAGCCGCTCGCGGTTTTGTCGAACGCCGAGCTCCAGCTCTCGACGCTCGAGAAGCAGGCCGAGGTCGAGCAGCAGCTCAACAACATGCGGAGCCAGGAGCTTGCGCTGACTCAGACCCGCAACGCCAATCTGCGCGACCTCAACCAGGCCGAGACCGACCTCGCCAAGGCGCGGCGGCTGTATGAGCTGCAGAAGCCGCTTGCCGAGCGAGGGTTCGTGCCGCTGAAGACCTTCAACGATACCAAGGACGACCTCGCCTACCAGACCAAGCGGTTGCAAATCCTGCGGCAAAGCGTCGGCCAGACCGAGGCGTTGCAATCGAGTCAGTTGGCGCAGCTGCGGCTGGCGGCGTCGTCACTCAACAGCAGCATGGGAATTGCTCGCAGCAACCTCGCCCAGCTCAGCATCCGAGCGCCGGTCACCGGTGAGCTCAGTGGGTTCGATATCCAACTCGGCCAGTCCCTGCAGCAGGGCGAGCGCGTGGGCCAGGTCGACAGCACCGGCAGCAACAAGTTGCAGGCCGACGTCGACGAATATTATCTCGGCCGCGTCCACGTTGGGCAGACCGCGAGCGCCGATATCGAGGGCAAGAGCTACCGGCTGAAGGTCGCGAAGGTCTATCCGCAGGTCCGCAACGGCCAATTCCAGATCGACCTCGTGTTCGATGGGCCGGCGCCAACGTCGATCCAGCGCGGGCAGACGGTGCAGACCAAGCTGACGCTCGGCGATTCGTCGAAGGCGGTGCTGATCCCCAACGGGGCGTTCTTCAACGACACCGGCGGCAATTGGGTGTTCGTGGTCGACAAGGGCGGCAACAGCGCAACCCGGCGCCAGGTCCAGCTCGGCCGCAAGAACAGCGATTTCATCGAAGTGCTTGGCGGGCTCAAGCCCGGCGAGCGTGTGATCACTTCTTCCTACAGCGGTCTCATCGACAAGAACCGCCTGACCTTCAGTTCCGGCGAGTAAGAAAGGAAACATTCCGTGCTGACCATGACCGGGCTTACCAAGACATACCGCACCGACACCGTCGAGACGACGGCGCTCGACTGCGTCGACCTCGATATCGCCGATGGCGAGTTCGTCGCGATCATGGGGCCGTCGGGCTGCGGCAAATCGACGCTGCTCAACGTGATGGGCATGCTCGATAGCCCGAGCGGTGGAAGCTATATCTTCAACGGGCAGGAAGTCGCCGGCCTCAGCGAGTCCCAGCTCGCCGACACGCGCAAGGCCAACATTGGCTTCGTCTTCCAGAGCTTCAACCTGGTCGACGAGTTGACGGTCCGGGAGAACGTCGAGCTCGCGTTGCTCTATCACAATCACTCCGGCACCGAGCGGAAGGGCAGGGTCGACCGGGTCCTCGACAAGGTCGGCATCGCGCACCGCGCCAAGCATCGGCCGACGCAGCTTTCCGGCGGTCAGCAGCAGCGCGTTGCGGTCGCTCGGGCTCTGGTTGGCGAACCCAAGCTGATCCTCGCCGACGAGCCCACCGGCAACCTCGACACGGCGCACGGCGAGGAGGTCATGCGCATGCTTCGCCAGCTCAACCAGGAAGGCTCGACCATCGTCATGGTCACGCACTCGCCGGCGCACGCCGACTTCGCCAGCCGCGTCGTGAACATGCTCGACGGTCGCATCCTCCAGG
>DATENV010000056.1:0-4022 GCA_035274805.1 Sphingomicrobium sp.
ATTGTCGCGGGCGATCGGCGCCTCGCCGGTCATCCGCAGCCAATGATCGTGCAGCACCTCGCCCACCGACTGCGCCTCGTCATAGCTCAAAAGGGGCAGGGTCGTCATTCGCTCCTCCGTCCGAATCGCTTGCGGCTGTTCTACATCTGTTCCAATGGCCGAGTCCATGTCGATGTTCCGCGAGCAATTGCTGTTGAGGGCCCTGGCGGCGCTCTGCGAGACCGCCGACGAATGCGGGAAGCGGCCTGCGCCGAAGAATCTCGGACTCCGCTTCATCCTCGCATACACCTTCGTCGCGGCCGGCGCGGACCCGAAGCTCAAATGGATCTGGAACAGCTTCGGGGAGCATGCGACCGCGCCTTCCAACCCGATGCGTCCGATGGACGATTATCTTCGCGGCACCGGGGCGCGCAGCGCCCTGAACGGCATCTGCCGCGAGATCGGCTTTCCTCCTGACCATGAGCTTCTGCAGATGCTGCGCGCCCATCGGAAGGTCCGCAGCGGCGGCGAGAATCAGCCGGCGCCGCCCGGACATGCCAATGACGAGCCGGGCGACGACCATGCCGCCTAAGCTGACGCCGGTCGGATAAGCCCGCTACCGATCCATCCAGGGCCAGCTTGACCGACCCTGCGATCCGACCACGCTGACCGTCGTGCCCGATTCCGGCTCGACCAATCGGTAAGGATAGATCTTGTCCGGATCGTTCGGCTCGAGGCGGAGTGCAAGGCCGTCGGCCCAGCGGAGGATCAAGGGGCGATGGTCAGGTGCGACCCGCCAGGCGCTTTCATCGTCAAGCGTGATGCGCCCGCCTTCCAGATCAATCGAAACGATCTGTGCGTGAATGATGTCGGTCATGCAATTCGTCCTTTCCGGTGCGATGGAATCAAGCTTTACAACGTTCCATCCGACATCGTCGCGGCGCGCAGAGTTGCCGGGCGGCGTTCTGGCGTGACTGGCACCCGAGCGTCCCGGCCTGAATCGACGATTGCGCGCGGCTCGAATATCGTCCTGTGCGATTTCGAGCCTCTGCCCGACTGCCGAAACCCGCCACTCGCAGCTGCAAGGACGCGCAACGGGGCGCCGTCCGGTGCAACGAGGATTTCATGGAGGACGATATCGCGCGGGCGGCGCGAGCCAAGAAGGGTAGTCCGTTCCTCTCGACCGAGCAGGCCGCCTTCTATCTGGGACTGAGCGCCCGCAAGCTGCAGGCGATGCGCGCGGCCGGCATCGGCCCGGGCTTCCGCCGCCACAGCCGCTATGTCCGCTACCATATCGACGATCTGGATGCCTGGTCGAAAGGCCAGTCGGGCGCCGGAGCCGACAATGCCTGAGCATCGCGAGCTTCCGCTGTTCCGCTGGGGCGAGGAATTGCGGCGCGACCGCAGCGCGCGGCGAGCGAGCCGGCGGACCCTGCTTCTCGCGTCGGCCTGCACGTTCATCGTCATGGCGCTGCTTGCCACCTTGCTCTGGCCGCCACGGCCCTTGCTCGTCTGGAATGCGAGTGCGAGCAGCCCGACCGGGCTCTATGTCGTCCAGGCGCCGGGACGGGTCGCCGTCGACGACATGGTCATCGCCTGGCTTCCGGACGAGGCGCGACGGCTCGGCGCGGCCCGCCATTATATCCCGGCGAACGTCCCGCTGGTGAAGCGGGTCGCCGCGGTCGCCGGCGACGAGGTCTGCGCCGCCGGCGAGGCGATCTTCGTCAACGGAGGCCTCGAGGCGCTCCGCCGCAGCCACGATCCGTCCGGCCGGGCGATGCCTTGGTGGACGGGCTGCGTGACACTTGGCGAAGGCGAGCTCTTCCTGCTGGCACCGGGCGGGGGCGCCGAGTTCGACGGGCGCTATTTCGGAATCACCCGGCCGAGCCAGGTCGTCGGCTCCGCGAGGCTGCTATGGCGCGGCTGAAACTGCTCGTCCTGGCGGCGGCGCTCGCCGCGGCGACCCCTGCGGCGGCTGACCCCCTCGATCGCTGGCAGGACTATATCGCCGAGGCGTCCGCGCGCTTCGGCATCCCGGAAGCCTGGATCAGGCGGGTGATGAGGGCCGAAAGCGGCGGTCGAACGACGCTTGCCGGCCGGCCGATCGTCAGCCGCGCCGGGGCGCAGGGCCTGATGCAGGTGATGCCCGAGACCTGGCGCGGCCTGCGCGCCGCGCACGGGCTCGGTGCCGATCCCCATGATCCGCGCGAAAACATCCTCGCCGGCACCGCCTATTTGAGGGCCATGTACGATCGCTTCGGTTATCCGGGCCTGTTCGCGGCCTATAATGCGGGACCGGCCCGCTACGCCGAGCATCTGAGCCGCGGCCGCCGGCTGCCTTCGGAAACCGTTGCTTATGTCGCGCAGATCGCCGGTGACGCGCGTGCTTCCCGGCCGCTCGCGCGGCCCGTTGCGCTGGCGTCCGCGGGGCACGATCGCCAATCGCTGTTCGCGATGCGCGCCGAGCGGCAACCGCAGTCAGACGCTGCGCAAACGGCTCCGGATCGGGCGGCGCCCTCCTTGTTCTTCGCACTGCGCGGCGCGGACCGGCCGTGACCGATTTCCGACCCTGCTGATCGAGCCAGGGGCCTGGAGAGTGGAGGCGGCGGTCGCGCTGGCGCCCAGCGGAGATTCGAATATGTCGCGACCATCAGCCCCGTCCGATCTCGAGAAGGAAGCGCGCCTGCTTGTCGAATGCCTGGGCGGTCGCTGGACCGGCAATGGCGGGCTTTGCCGCTGCCCCGCGCATGATGACCGATCGCCGTCGCTCAGCGTGCGGCCCGGGCGGACACGCCTCCTTCTGCACTGCTTCGCCGGTTGCGATGCCGCCCGGATCCTTGCCGCGCTCACTTCCGCACGGCTGCTCGAGCCTGGGGCGCCCGCAGCCGGCGACTTCGCGCACGCGGCTCGCGACCGGCCGGACCTGCAGGCCGCGGCGCTGCGGCTGTGGGGGTCCGGGCGCGGCATTTCCGGCACGCCGGCGAAGCGCTACCTTGCCGATCGCGGGCTTCGACTGGGCTCCGATGAGCTTCGGTTCCTCGCGCGCACGCCCGACGGCCCCAAGCCTCTGACCCGTTTCCGTCCTGCCCTGATCGCGGCCGTTCGCGACTGCAGCGGCCTGGTCGGGGTTCACCGGACCTTCCTGACCCTGGACGGTGCTGGCAGCATGCGCGTGCGCATGAGGAGCGGCCTCGGCCGGTTCGGCCGAGGCGCGGTCCGTCTGGGCGGGCTTGGGCCGAAGCTCGGCCTGGCGGAGGGGATCGAGACCGCCTTGTCGGCCTCGGCGCTGTTCGATCTGCCCTGCTGGGCGACATTGGGCACGGAGCGGTTCGCGCTCGTCGAAATCCCGCCGACAGTGACCGAGCTGGTCCTCTTCCTCGACAACGACACGGGCGGCCGCCGCGCCGAGGCGCTCGTGCGGGCGGCCAATCCGGACATTCCAGCTATCGAGGCCCTTTATCCCGACCGTGCGGGCGACGACTGGAACGACGTGCTGATGGCATCGGCCTTGGGCGAGGCGCGAGAGAGGAGAGGAGGCGGCTGACTTGCGACCCGGGTCGGCAATGTCGCGGTCCCGGGCCGGAGACACGCAATGGCCACCTCTTTCTCGCCCGTCGCAGGCGCGGCGCTGCACGTCGACGTCGCGCGCGCCCTCCTCGAAGATCTTCGCGGCGGGGACGCCATCGACCGAGGCCGGCTGCGCCAGCTGTTCGAGCAGGCGACCGGGCGAACCGACGCCAGCGGCGCCTGGTCGATGCGGCAGGCTTATGATGCGCTCGAACTCGCGCAGGTTCTCTATATCCTCGACGCCAAGTGTCCCTTGGTCGCCCCCGATCCGGGCGAGACGCTGGCGAGGCTCAGCGCCTTGGCCGCGCTGCTCCCGGTGCAGAGCTATCGGTCCGAGTGCCAGGTGGCGCTCCAGCAATTCTCGACGCCCTTGGCCCTCGCATTTCTGGCCGCGCGCGCGGGCAGGCCGGCGCGGGACGATCTCCTGCTCGAGCCCTCCGCGGGCAACGGACTGCTCGCCTGCTGGGCGGCGCGAA
>DATENV010000057.1:0-4843 GCA_035274805.1 Sphingomicrobium sp.
AACATCGACCTGTCGAGCCTCCAGGGCAGCGGGCCGGGCGGGCGGATCGTCCGCGCCGATATCGACACCGCGGTCGGCAAGGCGCCCGCCGCCGCTTCGGCGGCCAAGCCGGCCGCTGCGCCGGCCGCCCCGGTCTCGACCGAGATCCCGCACGAAGCGGTCAAGCTCTCGAACATGCGCAAGACGATCGCGCGGCGCCTGACCGAGGCCAAGCAAACCATCCCGCATTATTATCTGACGGTCGACATTCAGCTCGACGCTTTGCTCAAGCTGCGGAGCGAGCTCAACAAGGGCCTCGAAAGCCGCGGCGTGAAGCTCAGCGTCAACGACCTCCTGATCAAGGCGCTGGCGGTCGCGCTGATCGAGGTACCCACCGCCAACGTCAGCTTCGCCGGCGACCAGCTCATCAAATACAGCCGCGCCGACATTTCGGTCGCGGTCGCGATCCCCGACGGGCTGATCACCCCGATCATCGTCGGCGCCGACATCAAGAGCCTGTCGACCATCTCGAAGGAAATGCTCGACCTCGCCGCGCGGGCGAAGGACGGCAAGCTGCAGCCTCACGAATACCAGGGCGGCACGGCAAGCCTATCCAACCTCGGAATGTTCGGGACCAAGCAGTTCGATGCCGTGATCAACCCGCCGCAGGGCATGATCATGGCGGTCGGCGCGGGCGAGAAGCGGCCGTACGTCATCAATGACAGCCTGCAGATCGCGACGGTGATGAGCGCCACGGGTAGCTTCGACCACCGCGCCATCGACGGCGCCGAAGGCGCCAAGCTAATGGCCGCGTTCAAGCGGCTGGTCGAGAACCCGGTGGGGATGCTCGCTTGAGCGATGGGGCGCGGGTTCCGCTCATCCGCGTCACCGCCATGCCGGCCGACACCAACCCCTATGGCGGCGTGTTCGGCGGCTGGCTGATGGGGCAGATGGGGCTCGCCTGCGGCTCGTTCGCCTCGCGCCGCACGCGCGGCAAGGCGATCCTGGTCGCGGCCGACGCGATCAAGTTCCCGGGCGCGATGGCGGTCGGCGACGAGCTCAGCGTCTATGTCGAGCTGCTGAAGCAAGGCCGAACCTCGCTCCGCCTCAAGGCCGAAGCGATCGCCCGCCAGCGCGACGGCGACACCGAAACCCCGGTCGCGGAAGGCGAGTTCACCTTCGTCGCGCTGGACGAAGCCGGCAAGCCACGGGAGATCGCGGACGCCGCTCACCCCTCACCCCAACCCTCTCCCTCCAGGGGAGAGGGAGTTGAGTCGGCGCTATGAACGCCTCTCCCCCTGAGGGAGAGGGAGGGGCCCGCTCGGCGCAGCCGAGTGGGAGGGTGAGGGGATATTCTTCAACGACGCTCAAGCGAGCCAATTCGCTGCGGCGTGATCTCACCGATGGCGAGAAGAAGCTCTGGCGTTTGCTTCGTTCGCGCCAGCTCGACGGTGCCAAGTTCCGTCGCCAACAGCCGATCGGCCCATTCATCGTTGACTTCGTCTGTCACGAGCGGCGGCTGATCGTCGAAGCTGATGGCGGGCAACATTCGGAGAGTGCAAGCGACGCTCGCCGAACTGCTTTCCTCGAAAGCAAAGGCTATCGCGTGCTTCGGTTCTGGAACAACGACATTCTGACTAACCTGGACGGCGTCGCCGAGATTATCGCAGCGACTCTCTCCACCCCTCACCCCGCTCAGGCTGCGCCTGAGTCGCCCTCTCCCTCAAGGGGAGAGGGGCTGATCGGAGCGCCTTATGGCTAATGACACTTACGACCTCATCGTGCTCGGCTCGGGGCCGGGCGGCTATGTCGCCGCGATCCGCGCCGCGCAGCTCGGCGTCAAGACCGCGATCGTCGAGCGCGAGTTGCTCGGCGGGATTTGCCTCAACTGGGGGTGCATCCCAACCAAGGCGCTGCTGCGCACGGCCGAAGTGTTCCACTACATGACCCACGCCGACGCCTACGGCCTCAGCAACGAGAAGCCGTCGTTCGACCTCGCCAAGGTCGTCGCACGCAGCCGCGCGGTCGCCAAGCAGCTCAATCAGGGCGTCACGCACCTGATGAAGAAGAACAAGATCACGGTCGTGATGGGCGAGGGGAAGTTGACCGGCAAAGGCAAGCTCAGCGTCGCCGGCGCCGACAAGAAGACCACCGAGCTCGCCGCCAAGCATATCATCGTCGCAACCGGCGCGCGGGCGCGCGACCTGCCGTTCGCCAAGGCCGACGGCAAGCGCGTCTGGACCTACCGCCACGCGATGACCCCGCCGGAGATGCCGACCGAGCTGCTGGTCATCGGCTCGGGCGCGATCGGGATCGAGTTCGCGAGCTTCTACGCCGACCTCGGCGCCAAGGTGACCGTGGTCGAGATGCTCGATCGCGTCGTTCCGGTCGAGGACGCGGAAGTGAGCGCGCAGCTCGCCAAGAGCCTCCAGAAGCAGGGCCTCACGATCCTGACCAGCGCCGGCGTCGAAAGCCTGGCCGCGGATGCAAAGGGCGTCGCGGCGAAGATCAAGACCAGCGACGGCAAGACGACTGAGCAGCGCTTCAGCCATTGCATTGTCGCCGTCGGCATCGCCCCCAACACCGAGAACATCGGGCTCGAGGCGCTCGGGGTCGAAACTACCAGGGGCCACATCGACACCGACCCGATGTGCCGCACCAATGTGCCGGGCGTCTGGGCGATCGGCGACGTCACGGCGCCGCCCTGGCTCGCGCACAAGGCGAGCCACGAGGGCGTCACCGCGGCCGAGGCGATCGCCAGGGAGCTCGGCAACAAGGACGCTCACCCGCATCCGACCGACCCGAAGAACATTCCCGGCTGCACCTATTGCCGCCCGCAGGTCGCGAGCGTGGGCCTGACCGAGGCCCGGGCCAAGGAAGCCGGCTACGAGGTCAAGGTCGGCAAGTTCCCCGCGATCGGCAACGGCAAGGCGATCGCGCTCGGCGAGGTCGAGGGCTTCGTGAAGACCGTGTTCGACGCCAGGACCGGCGAGCTGCTCGGCGCGCACATGATTGGAGCTGAAGTCACCGAGCTGATTCAGGGCTACACCGTTGGCAAAACCGCAGAGCTGGTCGAAACCGACTTCATCCAGACGGTCTTCCCGCACCCGACGCTTTCGGAGATGATGCATGAGAGCGTCCTCGCGGCGTTCGGGCGGGTGATCCACATTTGAGCGCACACACCACCAGTACGCGGACGCTCGTCATCGCGCTGCTCGCGAACCTCGGGATCGCCATCTCGAAGTTCGTGGCTGCGGCGATCACCGGCTCGTCGGCGATGCTGACCGAGGGCGTGCACAGCGTCGTCGATTCGACCAACCAGCTGCTGCTGATGTGGGGTCGGCGCGCGGCCAGGAGGCCGCCCGACAAGCTCCACCCGTTCGGCTACGGCCGCGAGCTATATTTCTGGAGCTTCGTCGTCGCCGTGCTGGTCTTCTCGCTCGGCGCCGGCGTGTCGATCTACGAAGGCATCATCCACATCGCCAACCCCGAGGAAGCGGTGTCGCCGGTAATCGCCTACGTCGTGCTGCTGGTCGCCTTCCTGCTCGAGGGCTGGTCGACGCTCGAGGCGTTCCGCGAGTTCAAAAAGGCCAAGGGCCCGCTGAGCTGGTTCCAGGCAGTCCGCCAGTCGAAGGATCCGCCCGCCTTCATCGTCCTGCTCGAGAATGGCGCGGCCATGGCCGGCATCGTCGCGGCGGCGATCGGCCTGATGCTGTCGCAGCTAAGCGGCGACCCGTTTTACGACGGCGCGGCGTCGATCGTGATCGGGGTGATCCTCGGTCTGACGGCGTTCCTGCTCGCCTTCGAATCCAAGGGCCTGCTGATCGGCGAGGCGGCCGATCCGTCGCTGGTGCAAAGCCTTCACGACCTCGCCTGCAATCAGACCGGCGTGGTCGGGGTGGGCGACGTCCTCACCGTGCACAGCTCGCCCGACCAGATCACGGTGATGATGAACGTCGACTTCCGCGACGACCTGCCGGCCGGTGACGTCGAGCGCATCGTCTGCCAGGTCGAGGAGGACGCGCGCGAGCGCTGGCCGGCGGTCCGGCGGCTGTTCGTCCGGCCGATGCATGGCGCCGCCGCGGCGCGGAAGCACTGATGGCCAAGTCGATGCACGACGTTTCGGACCCGCGGAACGCGTCGATCCTGATCAACGTCAACGGCGAGCTGAAGCCGCGGGCCGAGGCCGTCGTCTCGGTCTTCGATTCCGGCTTCATGCTCGGCGATGGCGTGTGGGAAGGGATGCGGCTCCACCAGGGCAGGCTCGGCTTTCTCGACCGCCATCTCGATCGGCTGTTCGAGGGCGCCAAGGCGCTGGCGATGGACATCGGCCTCAGCCGGGACGAGCTGGCGCGGCGGCTGTACGAGACGCTCGACGCCAACGGGATGTCCGAGGGCGTCCACGTCCGGCTGATGGTGACGCGCGGGGTCCGCTCGACGCCCTACCAAGACCCTCGGGTGGTGGTCGGCGGCGCGACGGTGGTCATCATCCCCGAATACAAGACGCCGGATCCCGCCGTCTACGAGCGCGGGCTGAAGCTGTTCACGGTCCATGTCCGCCGCGGCGACCCCGCGGTGCAGGATCAGAAGATCAACTCGCACTCCAAATTGAACTGCATCCTCGCTTCGATCCAGGCGACCCAGGCGGGTGCCGACGAGGCGTTGATGCTCGACCCGCACGGCTTCGTCGCAACCTGCAACTCCACCCATTTTTTCATCGTGCGGCGCGGCGAGGTGTGGACGTCGAGCGGCAAATATTGCCTTGGCGGGATCACTCGTCAGCTCGCACTGGAAGTTGCGCGGGAGGCCGGGATTCCGGCCATCGAGAAGGATTTTTCGCTGACTGACGTCTATGGCGCCGACG
>DATENV010000058.1:0-2674 GCA_035274805.1 Sphingomicrobium sp.
CCTGTCGGATCGGCCGGCGCTTGCGCCGGTTGATCGTCATCGGCAGCAGAACCATCGCCAGGATGGACATCAGCAACGCGACCACCGCGAAGGTGATGACGAGCGGGTTGTGCGTATCCTCGCGCGTCTTCAGGTCCATGATGTGCAGGCCGAACATGAAATCGTAAAAGCGCCACCACCCGGTACGGGTCGCGACCACTTGACCCGAGCGCGAGTCGACGAAGAAGTGCGTGCCGTCGTCGAGGGTCACCTGCCAGGCGGGGATTTCCCGGCGCAGCTCGAGCGGCGGTTTTGCAGGATCGGTGCGGCTGACCGACGCCACGCCGGCTGAACCGGCATAGCGCGCCTTTACCTCGCGAACGGCATCGGCGGCGGACAAGCCGGGCAGCAAAGCGCCGGTCGCGGGATCAGCCTGCCGGATGGTGCCGTCGGCGAGCTTCACGATCCATCGCGCTCCCGCGGCACGCGGCTCAAGCGAAAGGGAGGCGATTGGCGCGCCGACGATGCGCGGGGCCACCGGTGGCCCCGAAAGCCGAACTGCGCCCGGATCGCGCAGCAGGTGGGTGCCGCGCACCTCCTCGATTGGCTTCCAGACCATGATCAGCCCGGATAGCACCCAGAAGAGGATCGGCAGCGCGATCACCCAGCCGAGCCAGACATGCCAGCGGCGCAAGCGGGAGCGAGTTAGCATCGACGATCCTCTTAAATGTGAATCGGTTTTCCGGTCACCGCCATCGCCGCTTCCTTCAGCGCCTCGCTGTGCGTCGGATGGGCATGGCAGGTGTAGGCGATGTCCTCTGACGTCGCGCCGAATTCCATCGCCTGGGCCGCTTGGGCGATCATCGTTCCCGCCACCGAGGCGATCATCCATACGCCGAGGACGCGGTCGGTCTTGGCGTCGGCGATGACCTTCACCAAGCCGTCGGGCTCGCGGTTGGTCTTGGCGCGGCTGTTGGCGAGCATCGGGAACTTGCCGACCTTCACCTCGCCATGCTCCTTCGCCTGCTCCTCGGTGAGGCCGACGCCGGCGATCTCGGGCATGGTGTAAACGACGCTTGGGATCACATCATGGTTCACGATGCCGGTGAGGCCGGCGATATTCTCGGCGACCGCGATCCCCTCGTCCTCCGCCTTGTGCGCCAGCATCGGCCCGGGGATCACGTCGCCAATCGCCCAGATGCCAGGCATCTTGGTACGAAACTCGCGATCCGTCTCGATCTGGCCGCGCTGGTTGGCCTGCAGCCCGGCCTTTTCGAGCCCGAGTCCGTCGGTGTTGGGGCGGCGGCCGATCGACACCAATACGACATCGGCTTCCAGCGTTTCCGCGGCACCGCCCTTGGCCGGCTCGACACTCAGCGTGACAGTGTCCCCGGTGCGCTCGGCCTTGGTGACCTTGGTCGACAAGCGGAACTCGAAGCCCTGCTTTTTGAAGATCTTGTTCGCTTCCTTGCGAACGTCGCCGTCGAAGCCGGGCAGGATCTGGTCGAGGAACTCGACGACGGTGACCTGTGAGCCCAGCCGCCGCCACACCGAGCCGAGCTCGAGCCCGATCACGCCGCCGCCGATGACGACCAGCCGTTTCGGGACTTGCGGCAGCTCCAGGGCGCCGGTCGAATCCACGATCCGTTCCTGGTCGATGGTGATGCCGGGCAATGGAGTGACCGACGAACCGGTGGCGATGACGATGTTCTTGGCGCGGACCGTGCGGTCGCCGACCTTGACCGTGTCGGCGCTCTCGAAGGTCGCGAGGCCCTTCAGCCATTCGACCTTGTTCTTCTTGAACAGGAACTCGATGCCTTGGGTGAGGCCTTTGACCGCTTCCAGCCGGGTGCCGTGCATCGCCCCCAGGTCGAGCTCGACGCCAGCGGCCTTCACGCCCCATTTGGCGAGCGTCCCATGCGCCGCTTCCTCGAACAACTCGGACGCGTGGAGCAGCGCCTTCGAGGGAATGCAGCCAACGTTGAGGCAGGTCCCGCCAAGCGTCTCGCGGCTCTCGGCGCACGCGGTCTTCAGGCCGAGCTGCGCGGCGCGGATCGCGGCGACATAGCCGCCGGGGCCAGCGCCGATCACAAGGACGTCGAATTCGTAATTCTGTGCCATATTCAACCTTCTTAATCGTCATGCCAGCGCAGGCTGGCATCCATGTCTATGTAGGTATGGACCCCAGCCTTCGCTGGGGTGACGGTGAAAATTACAGATCGATCAAAAGCCGCGTCGGATCCTCGATCGCTTCCTTGACGCGGACCAGGTAGGTCACCGCCTCGCGGCCGTCGATGATCCGATGATCGTAGCTGAGCGCGAGATACATCATCGGCCGGGCGACGATCTGGCCGTCCTTGACGACCGGCCGTTCCTCGATGCGGTGCATGCCGAGCACGGCCGACTGCGGCGGGTTGATGATCGGCGTGGACAAGAGCGAGCCGAACACGCCGCCGTTGGAGATGGTGAAGGTGCCGCCCTGCATCTCGTCGACCGTCAACGTGCCTTCCTTGGCGCGCTTGCCATAGTCGGCGATCGTCTTTTCGATCTCGGCGAAGCTCAGGCGGTCGGCATTGCGGACCACCGGAACCACCAGGCCCTTCGGGGCCGAGACCGCGACCGAGACATCGACGAAATCGTGATAGACGATCTCGTCGCCGTCGATCGCGGCATTGACCGCGGGCACATCGCGCAC
>DATENV010000059.1:0-3524 GCA_035274805.1 Sphingomicrobium sp.
ATGCAGACCATGCCGCCATAGAAGATCGACAAGGCGAACAGCGAGAGCGGGATCGCGGAACGGATTTGCGGCTCGCTCGCCGCGGCCTGGACTTCGGAGGTCATGGCCCGAGACCTACCGGCTTTGCGAAACCGCGCAACTGCCGCTAGCGCGCGGCGCGTGAATTCCGACCTCGACATTGTGGCGATCGGCGATGCGATCGTCGACGTGATCGCCACGACCGACGACGAATTCATACGTCAGCGCGGTCTGCCGAAGGGCGGCATGCAGCTGCTGACCGCCGAGCAGGCGGACGAGCTCTACGCCGCGATGGGCCCCGCGCGCGAGATCAGCGGCGGTTCGGCGGCCAACAGCATGGCCGGTGCCGCGGCGCTCGGCCTCGGGGTCGCGTTTATCGGTCAAGTCGCGAACGACCAGCTCGGCGACATCTTCGCGCACGACATGGTATCGCTCGGCGTGCGGTTCGAAACGCCGGCGATCGAGGCACCGCCGCCGACGGGCCGCTGCCTGATCCTGGTGACGCCGGACGCGCAACGGACCATGAACACCTGTCCCGGCGCCAGCCACGAGCTGACCCCCGCGGCACTCGATGACGAGCTGATCCGCTCGGCAAGCGTGACCTTCCTCGAAGGATATCTATGGGGTCCGGAACGGCCCCGCGCGGCGATGCTGGAGGCCGCGCGCATCGCCCATTCCGGCGGGCGCACCGTCGCCTTCACTTTGTCGGAGAGCCTGTGCATCGGCGACCGCCGCGAAGGCGTGCTCGGGATGATCGAGGCCGGGACGGTCGACGTCCTGTTCGGCAACGAGGACGAGGTGCGCCACTTGACCGGCTGCGGCGAGCTCGCCGACTGCATCGCGCAGCTGTCGAGGAATGTCGCGACGCTCGTCATCACGCGCGGGGCGCACGGCGCGGTGGCGGTCGAGAATGGCGAGCGGGCGGAGATCGCGGCCGCCCCGGTCGAGCGGATCGTCGACACGACCGGCGCCGGCGATCTGTTCGCGGCCGGCTTTCTCGCCGGACGCTGCCGCGGGATGCCGCTCAAAGGCTGTCTGGAAACCGGCGCGATCGCCGCGGCGGAAGTGATCTCGCATTTCGGCGCGCGGCCCGAAGCCGACCTCAAGGAGCTCGCCGGGCTGTGAACCAGTTGAAGCGCCTCGCCGTTTACTGTGGCTCGGCGCCGGGCTCGCAGCCGGTGTTTGCCGATGCGACGCGAGCCACGGCGGCAGCCATGGTCAGCCGCGGCGTCGACCTGGTTTACGGCGGCGGCCGGCTCGGCCTGATGGGGCTGATCGCCGACCAGGTGCTAGCGCTCGGTGGCCGGGTGTACGGCGTCATCCCGACCGCGCTGGTCGATCTCGAAGTGGCTCACACCGGCCTCACCGAGCTGCACCGTGTCGAGACGATGCACGAACGCAAGGCGAAGATGACCGACCTTGCCGACGCCTTTCTCGCCTTGCCGGGCGGCATCGGCACGCTCGACGAATTGTTCGAGGCATGGAGCTGGAACGCGCTCGGCTATCACGCCAAGCCCTTCTGCCTGCTCAACGTCGATGGCTTTTGGGACGGGATGATCGAGTTCATCGACCACGCGACGAATAGCGGCTTCCTGTCCGCGCGGCGCCGCGAGCAGCTGCTGGTGGCGACGACGCCCGAGCAGGCGCTGGAATATCTGGACGAAGCCGCCGCAGCCGCTACGCAGGGCATGGTCTGGTAAGCGCGGATTTCGGACCCTTGGGGGAGGGGACTTTCATGAATCAAAAGCTGCTCGGCATTGCGGGCATCCTGGTGATCCTCGGCATCGCCTTCGTGCTGTCGTCGAACCGCAAGGCGATCCGGCTGCGCATCGTCGGGGCCGCGTTCGCGCTGCAGGCGTTCATCGCCTGGCTCGTGATCTATACGAGTTGGGGCCGAGCGGGCATCCAGACGCTGTCGGCCGGTGTCGCCAACCTGCTCGGCTATGCCGGCAAGGGCACCGAATTCCTGTTCGGTCCATCCGACAAGAACCCGCTCGCCAACACCTTCGCAATCGCCGCGCTGCCGGTGATCATCTTCTTCGCGAGCCTGGTCGCGATTCTCTATTATCTCGGCATCATGCAACGGATCGTGCGCTGGGTCGGCGGCGCGATCGGCTGGGTCACCGGGATCAGCCGCGTCGAATCGCTGTCGGCGGCGGCGAACATCTTCGTCGGCCAGTCGGAATCGCCGCTGGTCGTGCGGCCCTATCTCGCCGCACTGCCGCCATCGCGACTGTTCACCGTGATGTGCGTCGGCATGGCCGGCGTCGCGGGGACCATCCTCGCGGCCTACGCCAGCCTGCTCGGCGAGCGCTATTTGCCGTACCTGCTCGCGGCGGCCTTCATGTCCGCGCCGGGCGGCATCCTGATGGCGAAGATGATCATGCCCGACGACCCGGCCGACACGGACGCGGCCGAGGACGCCAAGGTCGAGGTCGCCGAGACCTTCGAGGAAGGCCTGCAGCCGGCGAACATCATCATGGCGGCCGCGCAAGGCGCCCAAACCGGCGTCAAGCTCGCGGTCGCGGTCGGTGCCATGGTGCTGGCGTTCGTCGCTTTGGTCGCGCTCGCCAACGGCCTGCTCGGCGGACTCGGCAACATGGCCGGCATTGCCGACCTCAGCTTCCAGCGGCTGATCGGCTACATCTTCGCGCCGGTCATGTATCTGATCGGCGTGCCCTGGACCGAGGCAGGCACCGCCGGCGGCCTGTTCGGCACCAAGCTGGTGCTCAATGAATTCGTCGCCTTCATCGAACTCGGGCAAATGGGGCCCGCGGTGCTCAGCGAGCGCAGCCGTGCAATCGTCACCTTCGCATTGTGCGGCTTCGCGAACTTCAGCTCGATCGCGATCCAGATGGCGGTGACCGGCGGCCTCGCGCCTAACCAGCGGCCGGTGATCGCCCGGCTCGGCATTCGCGCGCTGCTCGCCGGCAGCCTCGCGAACCTGATGTCGGCGGCGCTGGCGTCGCTGATGCTGCCGTAATAAAGTCGCCGAATGGCAACGCTTACCGACGACATCGCGTCCGTTTCGCTGAAAGACGCTACCCAAGACCCCGAAGGCTTCGCCCAGAAGCTTGGGCGAAGCTTCGAGGAATATGGCTTCGCGATCATCGCCGATCACGGCATTCCCGACGCGCTGATCACCCAAGCCGAGGACAAGGCCAAGGCCTTCTTCGCGCTGCCCGAGGAGGTGAAGCGCAGGTATCTCATCCCCGGCGGCGGCGGCGCGCGCGGCTACACGCCGTTCGGCATCGAAACCGCCAAGGGCCACAAGGCGCACGACCTCAAGGAATTCTGGCACGTCGGCCGCGAGCTCGCCGAGGGCCACCCCTTCCGCGGCCCGATGCCCAACAACGTCTGGCCGGAGGAAGTGGCGAGCTTCCGCGACACCTTCCTCGAGCTCTACGAGACGTTCGACCGGACGGGCCTCAAGATCCTCAAGGCGATCGCCCGCTATCTCGACATCGACGAGGATTATTTCGTCGACACCGTCCGCGACGGCAATT
>DATENV010000060.1:0-4543 GCA_035274805.1 Sphingomicrobium sp.
TGATCCGGTTGCGATAGGGGAAGTGCCGCGCGCGCGGCTCGGTGCCCGGCGGCATTTCGGCGAGAACCAGTCCGCGCTCGTACAGCGCCTTCTGCCGCTCCTCGTTCTCGGGCGGGTAGAAGACGTCGATCCCGCCGGCGATCACGCCGACGGTGCCGCTCTCGAGCGCGCCGTCGTGCGCCGCGCTGTCGATCCCGCGAGCGAGCCCGGAGACGACGACCAGGTCATGCTGGCCGAGATCATGCGCCAGTCCGCGCGCGAACCGGCAGGCCGCGGCGGATGCATTGCGCGCGCCGACGATCGCAACCGCCTGCTTGTCGAGCAGGTTCAAATTGCCCTTCGCGATCAACAAGGGCGGCGCGTCCTCGAGCTCCGCCAGCAGCCGCGGGTACAGTCCCTGCCCGAGCGCGATGAACCTCGCGCCGAACTTTTCAACCTTCGCAATCTCGCGTTCGGCGTCTTCGCGGCTCCGCAGCGCCGGCGCCCTGCCGCCGCCGCGGCGCGCAAGGTCGGGCACGGCCTCAAGTGCCGCCGAAGCGCTGCCGAAGCGCGCGAGCAGCTGGCGAAAGGTGACTGGCCCGATGCCCTGGGTGCGCAGCAGCCTCAGCCGGTCGGTGAGATCTTCGATCCTATTCGTGGCTCGGTTCCTTTTTTCAGGCGAAGGATATTTTCGCGATGCTTCCACAGGACCAGCATCGAGAAACCGAGCAGCATCAGGACGTAGGACGATTCGAGCGCCAAAGCGACGATTGGCGCACTCAGCGCGGCGCCCATCCCGGCGGCTGACGAGATTCGGAGCGTCAGCAGCAGGAGGATCCAGATCGCGGCATAGACCGCGGCGGCGACCGGCAGCAGCGGAATGAGAATCCCCAACAGCGTCGCGACGCCCTTGCCCCCGCGGAACCTCAGCCAGACGGGATAAAGATGCCCGACGAGGGCGCCGGCCGCGGCGAATGGCGCCACCTCATCGCCGAACAATGCCCTGGCGACCAGGATCGCCGCCGTCGCCTTGAGGCAATCGAGGATGAGCGTCAGCGCGGCGAGCGGCTTGCTCCCGGTGCGCAGCACGTTGGTTGCGCCGATGTTGCCCGACCCTATCCGGCGCACGTCGCCCTTCCCCGCGAGGCGGGTCAGGACCAGCCCGAACGGGATCGACCCGAACAGATAGCCGAGCGCCAAAGCGAAGAGCATCTCGCGCGTCATGGCGCGGTGGTAGCAAACCGGAACGGCGGCGCAACTTGCGGCCTCCCGCGCACAAGGCCACAGAGCGGCAGTGGACGCGAACGCCCCCATCCTCTTTTTCGACTCCGGCGTCGGCGGCTTGTCCGTGCTCGCGCCCACGCTCAGCCTCCTGCCGAACGCGCCGATCGTCTACGCCGCGGACAGCGCCGGCTTCCCGTACGGCACGCGCAGCGAGATGGAGATCGCAAGCCGCGTCCCAGCCCTGCTCGGCCGGCTGGTCGAGCGCTTCCACCCGCGGCTTGCAGTCATCGCCTGCAACACCGCTTCGACCATCGCGCTGGAGCATGTCCGCTCGGCGCTCGACCTTCCCGTCGTCGGCACCGTCCCGGCGATCAAGCCGGCCGCCGAGACTTCCAAGACCCGAGTCATCGGCGTCCTCGGCACCGAGGCGACGGTCCGCCAGCCCTATGTCGACGATCTTGCGGCGCGCTTTGCGTCGGACTGCACCATTATCCGCCATGGCTCGCCGGAACTGGTCGAACTGGCCGAGGCCAAGCTCGGTGGAGAAGACATCGACATCGACCAGGTCCGCGCGGCGGCAGCCCCGATGTTCGACGCGCCCGGCGGCGACCGGATCGACACCGTCGTCCTCGCCTGCACCCACTTTCCGTTGCTCGGCGATGAGCTACGCGCGGCCTTCCCGGGCGTCGCCTATGTCGACGGCGGCGACGGCATCGCCCGACGGATCGCTTATTTGACCCGCGACCAGGCCTGGCCGCCCGCGCCCTCAAATGGCTTGATGCTGTTCACTTCGGCAGCCCGGACGCCATCGCTGACCGCGCTGGCACGCTTCGGAATTGGCGAGACCCGCACGCTCTAGCTCGGGAACCTGCGCGATCCCATAACATCCAACGGCAATCGTATCGATCGGTGCCGAACAGAGCGGGAGAAGGTTGCCATGATCAAGGAAATGATGCCGTTGGCCGCAGCAGCGTTGGTGTCGGCGTCATGGGCCGGCGTTGCGGTCGCCCATCCCGGCCATGAAGCCCCGGTACCGGCCAAGGCGATTGCCGCGACGGCGCAGTCCGCGACCGCCCCGAGCCAGGCGAAGAAGCCGGCAAGCCTCTACGATCGTCTGGGCGGCATTTTCGCCATCGCCGCCGTCGTCGACCGGTTCAGCGACGCGATCATCGCCAATCCCAAGCTCAACAAGAACCCCGCTTTGGTCGAATGGAATCAGCAAGAGTCGGCAACGCGCTTGCCGGGATTGAAGTTCATGCGGACGCTGTGGGTCGCCTCGCTCGCCGGTGGCCCGTTCGACTACACGGGCCTGCCGCTTCCGGTGGCGCACAAGCGCTTCGCCCTCACGCCCGAGGAGTTCGACGAGGTCGGGGCCGAGATCGTCCGTGCACTCGATTTCTACAAGGTGCCGGAAAAGGAGAAGCAGGAGCTGGTCGGCGCCTATATGAAGAGCAAGCCACAGGTCGTGTCCGGGGCCGGCGCCCAGAGATAGGGCTCCGCACGGCGGTTTTTGCGAGTCGTTCGCAATGGAAATGGCCGGGAGCGGCGTCTAAAGGGCCGCCAAGCGAGGAAAGCCTTGGATTACGACCGCATTTTCCGATCCGCGATCGAACGCCTTCACGATGAGGGCCGCTACCGGGTGTTCATCGATATCCTGCGGACGAAGGGCAGCTTTCCCAATGCCATGTGCTTCGGCGGGAATGGCCCGAAGCCGATCAAGGTATGGTGCTCGAACGACTATCTCGGGATGGGCCAGCACCCGAGCGTGGTCGCGGCGATGGAGCAGGCGCTGCGCGAGGTCGGGGCCGGCTCGGGCGGGACGCGCAACATCAGCGGCAACACCCACTACCACACCGAGCTCGAGGCGGAGCTGGCGAGCCTTCACGGCAAGGACGGGGCGCTGTTGTTCACCAGCGGCTACGTCTCGAACGAGGCGGCGCTGTCGACGCTGGGCAAGCTGCTGCCCGGATGCGTGATCTTCTCGGATGAGCTGAACCACGCGTCGATGATCGCCGGGATCAAGAATTCGGGCTGCGAGAAGCGCGTCTTCCGGCACAATGACATCGAGCATCTCGAGGAGCTACTCGCGGCCGAGGATGCGGAGACGCCCAAGCTGATCGCGTTCGAGAGCGTCTATTCGATGGACGGCGACATCGCCCCGATCGCCGCGATCTGCGACCTCGCCGACAAATATGGCGCGCTGACCTATCTCGACGAGGTTCATGCCGTCGGCATGTACGGCGATCATGGCGGCGGCATTTCCGAGCGGGACGCGGTCGCCGAGCGAATCACGATCATCGAAGGCACGCTCGGCAAGGCGTTCGGCGTGATGGGCGGCTATATCGCCGCCAACCGGACGATCATCGACTGTATCCGCAGCTACGCGCCGGGCTTCATCTTCACGACGTCGCTGTCGCCGGTGCTGGTCGCCGGCGCGCTTGCCAGCGTCCGCCATCTCAAGGCCTCGGCCGACGAGCGCCGCGCCCAGCAGGAAGCGGCGGCGATGCTCAAGGCCAAGTTCGCGGCCGCCGGCCTGCCCGCGATGCCAAGCGTGACCCACATCGTGCCGCTGCTCGTCGGGTGCCCGGTCAAGGCGAAGAAGATCAGCGACATCCTGCTCGCCGAGTACGGGCTGTACGTCCAGCCGATCAATTTCCCGACGGTCCCCCGCGGCACCGAACGCCTGCGATTCACGCCGGGGCCGCAGCACGGCGCCGACATGATGGACGAGCTGGTCGGCGCGCTGGTCGAGATTTGGGGACGCGAAGAGCTCCGCCTCGCCGCATAAGGCTGTCCTACATGCGTGCATTTGGCTTAGGCTCGCGCGCAATGCCTGGCTGCAATCCACTCCGATCACCTTCTCGGCAGCTCGCCGTTAAGTTCACACAAAATGGCGCTCATCGCGTGACTTTAGTGAACTTAAGCCGGGTTCCGGTAGCTTCGAGCTGCGCTAGGAGTTAGGCAAGGCCATGCGCATCGCCCTCGCCGCCGACCATGCCGGCTACGCCCTGAAGGACGAGCTCGTCGGCTGGCTGCGCGAGCAGGGCCACGAGGTGAGCGACCTCGGCACCAACGGGCCGGGCAGCGTCGACTATCCGGAATATGGCGCGAAGCTCGCGCGGGCGATCGCCTCCGGCAAAGCCGAACGGGGAATAGCGGTGTGCGGATCGGGCATCGGCATTGCGATTGCCGTCAATCGCGATCCCAAGTGCCGCTGCGCTCATGTCAGCGAGCCGCTTTCGGCTGAGCTTGCCCGGACTCACAATGATGCCAACGTGCTCGCACTGGGCGCGCGTCTGACTGGCAGCGACATGGCCCGGGCCTGCGTCGCCGCGTTCCT
>DATENV010000061.1:0-4982 GCA_035274805.1 Sphingomicrobium sp.
CCGAACAGGTAGGGCAGCAGGCCACCGAACAGCAGACCGACGACGACATAGGGATTATTCAGCGCGAAATCGAGTTTGATGCCGGTGAAATACGGATGGTTCTTGGCGTCGCCGATGAAGAGGCCGATGATGACCGCGGGATCGGAGAGCGAGAACTGCTGTAGCTTGCCGGCCGCCTCGAGGTTATGCGTGTAGTCCGCGAAGAGCACGAGCGCGGCCAGACCCGCCGAGCCGATGGCATAGCCCTTGGTCACCGCCTTGGTCGTGTTGCCGACCGCGTCGAGGGCGTCGGTGCGGGTGCGCACGTCATCCTCGAGGCCGGACATCTCGGCAATGCCGCCGGCATTGTCCGTGACCGGGCCGTAAGCGTCGAGCGCAACCACCATGCCCGCCAGCGCGAGCATCGCCGAGGCCGCGAACGCGACACCGAGGAAGCCGGCGAGCTGGTAGCTGGAAATGAGCCCGACGATGATGACGATGGTCGGCAGCGCCGTGGATTCGAGGCTGATCGCCAGCCCCTGGATGATGTTGGTGCCGTGGCCGGTCTGGCTGGCGCGGGCGATCGACTGCACTGGCCGGTAGTTGGTGCCGGTGTAATATTCGGTGATCCACACGATCAGCGCGGTGACGGCGAGGCCGATGAGGCTGGACCAGAACAGATCCATGCCGGTGAACATGCCGACAGCGCTTGTCACCGAGCCATCGGCCGAAGTCGCGACTGCGCCGCCGATGGTCGAGTTGAGATCGCCGCCGAGCGAGACCCAAAACGCGCCGAAGATCGCCGGGACGGCGAGCAGGGTCGCGGTCCAGAAGCCCTTGTAGAGCGCGCCCATGATGGAGCCCTTGGCGCCAAGGCGGACCATGTAGGTGCCGAGGATCGAGGTGATGATGCACACGCCGCCGATCAACAACGGCAGGATCATCAGTGGCAGGAGCAACGGCGAGCTGCCGAGTGCGAGCGCGACCGACACCATCGTGATGCCGACGGTCACGACATAGGTCTCGAACAGGTCGGCGGCCATGCCCGCGCAATCGCCGACATTGTCGCCGACGTTGTCGGCGATCACCGCCGGGTTGCGGGGGTCGTCCTCGGGGATTCCGGCCTCGACCTTGCCGACCAGGTCGGCGCCGACGTCGGCGGCCTTGGTGAAGATGCCGCCGCCGAGACGCGCGAAGATCGACACGAGGCTGGCGCCGAGCGCGAGGGCAGTGAGCGCGGTGATGACCGGGCGGTCGTTGGGCGCGAAGCCGCCCGGGCCGATGAGGTACCAGAACAGACCAGCGATCGCGAGCAGCGCAAGCCCGGCAACCAGCAGGCCTGTGACCGCGCCGGCGCGGAACGCGGTGGTGAGGCCGCTCTGCAGGCTGTTGCGCGCGGCTTCGGCGGTGCGGACGTTGGCTCGGACCGAGATGTTCATGCCGATGAATCCGGCTGCGCCCGACAGGACAGCGCCGATGACGAAGGCGGCGGCGCTCAGCCCGCCGAGGAAGAAGAAGATGATCGCGGCGACGACGACACCGACAATGGCGATCGTCGTGTACTGGCGGCGCAGGTAGGCGCCAGCGCCTTCCTGGATCGCTGCCGAGACTTCGATCATGCGTTGGTTGCCGGCCGACATGCCGAGCACCTGGCGGCTGGTGATGATGCCGTACAAAACGGCGATCAGCCCGCAGACTAAGGCAATATAAAGCAGGTTCATGAGCTGTTGCGTCCCCGTTGTTGGACAGGCGAAACGCGGCCGAAAGACCAGCGGCCGCCGCCTAAAGCGGGCGGATGTTTAGGGAGCGTTTTCGCGGCTGGCAACCGCGCCGATTGAAGTGCTTAGCGGATAAGCAGGGCGAGCATCATGCCGGACGCGAGGCCGCTAAGGCCGATCAACCACTGGCGCAGTGGAAAGCCCGCGATCCTGATGGCCCTGGTGCTCAAATCCAAGCCTTTCCGGCAATTCGACAGGCTCGCCGGCGTAGGTGAGGGAAAGGGAAACCTTGCCAGCGGCCAGCGAGCCGATGCGGGTTATCCTCGTCCTCGATGGTAAAGAAAGTGTTACCGGATCGAGGTCCGCGGGAAGCGCGGCGAGCAGCGCGTAATCGTCGCCTCCGGTCGCCGCGAACAGCTGCATCGGCAGGTCCTGCCCCCGCTCGGCGACGAACGCGCTCGACAGCGGGAGTTGGTCAACCGCGATGGTCAGTTCGCACCCGCAGGCTTCCGCCATTCGCTGTGCGTCGAGGAGCAGCCCGTCCGACACATCCATCATCGCGTGGGCATGGGGCGCGAGCGCGCGACCCGCTTCCAGCTGCGGCACAGGGCGGCGGAAAATATCGACCAGCGGTCCGGCCGCATCGCGGTCCGCCCGGAGTTGCGCGAGGCCCGCGGCCGCGTCGCCGACGGTGCCGACCAGCCACAGCGCGTCGCCGGGCTGGCCGCCCGCCCGATCCGGCACATTGTTCCCCGCGCGCCCGATGACCGTCAGTCCGAGGACCCGTGGCGCTCCGGGCGGAAGCGCGATCGTGTCGCCGCCGAGAAGGGGCAGGCCGTAGCTTTCGCAGGCCGCTTCGATCCCGCCCAGGAAATCCATCTCCCATTTTCCGGGGCCGGACAGAGTCAAGGACAGCATGGCGCCGGCCGGCTTGGCCCCCTTGGCCGCAAGGTCGGACAGATTCACGGCGACGAGCTTCCAGCCGACGCTCGCCGGCGGATCGTGTGGTAGGAAGTGAACCCCTTCCGCGATACTGTCGTGGGTGACGACAAAACCTTCGAGCAGCGCGACGTCGTCGAGCAGTCCGCGCGCTCCGGGGGCGGTGGCGATGCGGCGCAGCCGTTCGATGACGTCGCGTTCGCGCACGTCTTACTCCTCCCCCTGGATGGGGGAGGCTGGGTGGGGGTGAAGGTCTTTCAAGGTCGCAGACCTACGACGAACATCACCCCACCCTAACCCTCCCCATCAAGGGGAGGGAACCGATTTCCGTGCTTCCTTGGAAATGGCGTCGAGCAAGCCGTTCACGAAGCCGCTCTTGCGCTTGTCGTAAAAGGCGTGGGCCACATCGACATATTCGGAAATCACCGAGCCGACCGGCACATCGGGCCGCGCGACCAGCTCGTAGGCGCCGGCGCGCAGTATCGCCCGCATCGGCCGGTCGAGCCGCTCCAGCGTCCAGCCTTCGGCAAGGCGGTCGCCGATCAGCGCGTCGATTTCGCCGCGGCGGGCATCGGCGCCGATCACGATGTCGTCGAAGAACTCATGCTCGGCTTCGTGATAGGTCTCGTCCTCGATCGTCGCGCCGAGGCGATGGTCATGAAACTCCTTGAGCAGGCGCGGCAGCGGCGTGCCCTCCATTTCCTGCTGGTAGAGCGCCTGGACCGCGGCGAGGCGGGCCGCCGAGCGCGAACGGGAGCGAACCTGGGTCATGATGCTGGGGCATTAGCCACGGCTTGGCCGGCAAGGAAGTGCTCGAGCGGCGCCGCAATCTGGTCGGCCGCTTCCCATGGCGCGAAGTGGCCGGCTTCAGGCAGGCGCACGATTTTGAGATCGTCGACCAGCGTGTCGAGGCCGTCGAGCTGGAGCGGCAGGAGGGCGGCGTCCTTCATGCCCCAGATGACGAGCGTCGGGACCTTCACGATCGGAAAGGCGCGGAGCAGCCAGTCGGGCAAGGGGACGGTGACGCCGGGCGGCGGGACGACGGCTTTGGAGGCGCGGTACCAGTTGAGCATCGCGTTGAAAGCGCCGGGCTGCGACCAGTCGGCGATGTACTGGTGCCGTTCGGCATCGGCGATTTCCGCGATGTCGACATGGCGCGCGAAAGTCGTCTCGAAAAACCAGTCGAAGCCCTTCGCCTCGACGATCTTCTCGAACCCCGGCGCTCGGAAAGCGGTGATGTATTGCGAGGCGGCGCGCTGGTCGGCGTCCTCGATCAGGCTCTTCTGGAAGACGACGGGGTGGGGGGCGTTGATGATGGCGAGCCGCGTCAGCCGCGGATCTTCTCGCAGCGCCGCACCCCAGGCGATCGCCCCGCCCCAATCGTGGCCGACGAGCGCGAATCGGTCGAGCCCGAGCGCGCCCGCCAACGCGAAGATGTCGTCGATCAGCACCTCGGTCTTGTAGGCGTCGACGTCCTGCGGAAGGTCGGAGCCGGCGAAGCCGCGCTGGTCGGGCATGACCAGGAAAAACTGTTGCTCAAGTCTGGGGGCGAGCTCGCGCCATGTGCGGTGCGATTCGGGGAAGCCGTGGAGCAGAAGGATGGCCGGTTTCCCCTGATCGCCGGACAACGCGACATTGAGGGTCACGCCGGTGCTTAGCGAGACTCGCCGGAACTCGGTTTTCCCCTTCCCCTTCAGGGGAGGGGCTAGGGGTGGGGCTGTTCCGTCGCTCATAAGGTCTCGCCGCGCGCTCCCCACCCCGCTCGCCGTTGGCGAGTCGACCCTCCCCTAAAGGAGAGGGTAACGGTCACGGGTAGCTGACCGTCGTCGGCACCTCCGGCAGTGGGATGAACTCCTGGTCGTCGCCGGGAATCAGCGGGAAGCGCAGTGCCTTCCAATCCTCTTTCGCCTGGTTGATCCGGTCGCGCGACGAGGAAACGAAGTTCCAGAAAACGTAGCGGCGCGTGGCAAAGGCTGCGCCGCCCATCAGCATGAGACGGCCGCCGCTTGCGCTCGACAGGCGCGCTTCGTGGCCTGGCCGGAGGACGTAAAGCGCGTAAAGCGTGAGCGGCTCGCGATCGAGCTCCGCCTCGCCGCCGACCAGCATCACCGTGCGTTCGTCGGCCTCGGCTTCGAGGGGAATCGACCCGCCGGCCGCGAGCTCTATGTCGGCGTAAATCGTCGGCGAGTGGCACGGCGTCGCGGCGGTCGCGCCCCACAATGTGCCCATCAGCACGCGGGCACTAGCGCCGCCGTCCTCGATCAGCGGCAGGCCGCCGGCCGGGACGTGGTCGAACGATGGCGCGACCTCCTCGCCGCCGTCCGGCAGCGCAAGCCAGGTCTGCAT
>DATENV010000062.1:0-5636 GCA_035274805.1 Sphingomicrobium sp.
CCCTGGTCGTCGATCTCCCGGGCTCGGGACAGGCGGCGGTCTATGCATTCGCGCGGGGCATCTCACGCGCCGACCCGGCCTATTATGATGCGGTCCTCGCCAACTCGATCCTTGGCGGGTCTTCGACCGGTCGGCTGTTCCAGGAAATCCGGGTTAAGCGGGCGCTCAGTTACGGCGCATACAGCCAGCTTGCCGGCAACCTTGCCGGAGGCACCTTGGTCGCGCAGGCCCAGACCAAGAATGAGAGCGCGGCCGACGTCGCCAGGGTGTTCCTCGACGAGTTCGCGCGCATCAGCGCCGAGCCGCTGCAGGCCGACGCCGTTGCCAACCGGAAGACGTACCTCGTGGGCAGCTTCCAGCGGCAGCTTCAGACGGCCAGCGGGTTCAACGCGACGCTGGCCGGCGCGCTGCTGCGCGGCATCGAACCCGTCGAGATGCTCAAATACGCAGACCGCATCCGGGCTGCCCAGGGCCCGGCCGCCACGGCTGCGCTCGGCCGGATCCTGAAGCCGGACCAGATCTCGCTGGTGATCGTCGGCGACAGCGCCAAGTTCATCGACAAAGTCCGGCAGCTGCGGAGCGACGTCGTTGTCGTGCCGGTGGACAAGCTCGACCTTGCTACCGCTGGCTTGGCCACCGCGGCTAACTAGACTCAGGCCAAGCGCTGCTCGGTTTGCCTGATCGGCACCATCGCACTATCAGCCGCGGCTCAGCAGCGCCTTAGCCAAGAAGGTCCAATGTCTCTCACCATTTCCAGCGCGTTCGACGCCGGCAATATCCGCGTCGTGAAGCAGCAGGGCGACACGATCGATCTCGAGATCGTGCACGACCACATGTCCGATTTCTACCAGTGGTTCTACTTCCGCGTCGCCGGCGCCGCCGGCCGCGAAGTCACGCTCCGCATCACCAATTGCGCGGCCGCCGCCTATCCCAACGGCTGGCCCGACTACAAAGGCGTGATGAGTCTCGACCGCGAAGAATGGGTCCGCATTGCCGACACCCGCTTCGCGGGCGGCGTGCTGACGATGCAGCTGGCGCCTCCGCAGGACGTCGTCTGGATCGCCTATTTCGCCCCTTACTCGATGGAGCGGCACCATGACCTCGTCACGCAGACCGCGGCGCTTGACGGGGTCGGCTATCGGTCGCTCGGCAAGAGCCTCGACGGCCAGGACATCGACTGCCTGCAGATCGGCGAGGGTCCGCTCAACGTCTGGCTCTACGCCCGCCAGCACCCCGGCGAGACGATGGCCGAATGGTGGATGGAAGGCGCGCTCGAGAAGCTCACCGACGAGGACGATCCGGTCGCGCGGGTGCTGCGCAAGGAATGCACGTTCCGCGTCGTCCCGAACATGAACCCGGACGGGTCGCGCCGCGGCCACCTCCGGACCAACGCGGTCGGCGTCAACCTCAACCGCGAGTGGCACGCGCCCTCGGCCGAGAAGAGCCCCGAAGTGCTGTGCGTCCGCAATGCGATGGACGAAACCGGGGTCGACTTCGCGATGGATGTCCATGGCGACGAGGCGATCCCCGCCAACTTCCTCGCGGGCTTCGAGGGCATTCCCTCGCTCACCGACCGGCAGCTCAAGCTGTTCAACCTGTTCGCCGAGACGCTCGAGCGCCTGTCGCCCGACTTCCAGCGCAGCAAGGGATATGAAATTCCGGCGCCGGGCGAAGCCAATATGTCCATGTCCACGACCCAGCTCGCTGAGCGCTACGGCTGCGTGTCGATGACGCTCGAAATGCCGTTCAAGGACAATTTCGACCTGCCCGACGAAGTGTATGGCTGGTCGCCGCAGCGCTCCAAGCACCTCGCCTACGCCTGCCTCGACGCGCTTCATGGCGTCTTGCCCGAGCTGAAGGCGGCCAAGGCCGAGCGCGGCGCCGCGAAGCGCGAGAAGGTCGAGGCCTAATGCCGACTTTGGTGCTGCTGCGGCACGGCCAGTCGCAGTGGAACCTCGAGAACCGCTTCACCGGCTGGTGGGACGTCGACCTGAGCGACAAGGGCATCGAGGAAGCCCGGGCCGCCGGCGCGCTGATGCGCGACAAGGGCCTCGACTTCGACTGCTGCTTCACCAGCGTCCTGACCCGCGCGATCCGGACGCTTCACCTGGTGCTCCATGAGATGGACCGGCTGTGGCTGCCGGTGACCAAGGACTGGCGCCTCAACGAGCGGCACTATGGCGGGCTGACCGGCCTCAACAAGGCGGAGATGATCGCCCAGGTCGGTGCCGAGCAGGTCAAGCTCTGGCGGCGCTCGTACGACATCCCGCCGCCGCCGCTCGACGCCGACAGCCCCTGCAACGTCAGCCGCGACCGGCGCTATGCCGGCGTCGAGGTACCGCAGACGGAGAGCCTCAAGGACACGATCGCCCGTGCTGTTCCTTATTACGAGGCGGAGATCGCGCCGGCCCTGCAGGCCGGCAAGCGCGTCCTCGTCGCCGCCCACGGCAACAGCCTGCGCGGCATCATCAAATATCTGTCACGCATCAGCGACGAGGACATCGTCGGCCTCGAGATCCCGACCGGCAAGCCGATCGTCTATGATCTCGCCGACGATCTGTCGGTCAATCGCCGCTACTATCTCGAAGACGCTTAGGCGGCCGCCTTGCGGGCGTACATCGCCTCGTCGGCGCGATCCATGACCGCTTGCGCCGTATCGAGCGCGTCGATCATGCCAACCCCCACGGCGATGCTCAGCGGCAGCGGCTCGCCGTCGTGCAGCAGCTCGCAGGCCGAGATCTGGTCGATCAGCCGGGCGGCGGTTTCCTGCGCGGCGTGCTCGTCCGAGCTTTCGAGCAGGATGCCGAACTCGTCGCCGCCGATCCGCGCGACCACGTCGCTATGCCGGACACCCTTCGACAGCAGCGCGGCGACCTGGATCAGCGCCTCGTCGCCGGCGCGGTGGCCGAAGGTGTCGTTGATCATCTTCAAGCCGTCGAGGTCGACGAACAGCATCGCGGCGTTGATTCCATAGCGGTCGACGCGGGAGATGAGCCGCTCGAGCTCGCGCATGAAGCCGCGGCGGTTTGGCAGGTTGATCAGCGAATCCTGGTGCGCCAGCTGGTCGAGCTGCTCGACGCGCTCCTGCAGGCGCGCGACCTTCGCCCTCAACAGGCTGATCTCCTCGATCAGCCGTTCGCGATCGTTGACGTCGACGACGTCCATCATTTGGTCAGACATTGCCCCTGAGCCTTGCTCTTGTCTGTGACCCACCCATAGCGCGATTCTACTGGCCTGAAAATGCGGGAATTTTTACGCATGCGAATCAAAACGCGATTCGCTCTTCAAAGCTCCGATTGCCTAGCCAGAATCGCACCCCTAAACGAGCCGTCTCCTACAACTGCATCATGGCGGGACGATGACTCAGCCGCTGGTCGGCATCATCATGGGCAGCAGCTCCGATTGGGAGACCATGCGTCACGCCGCCGACACGCTCGACCAGCTCGGCGTCCGCTATGAAAAAAAGATCGTCTCGGCGCACCGGACGCCGAAGCGGCTCTACGATTATGCGCACTCGGCCAGGGATCGCGGTCTGAAGCTGGTGATCGCCGGCGCCGGCGGCGCGGCGCATTTGCCTGGCATGACCGCGTCGATGACCTCGCTGCCGGTGCTCGGCGTGCCGATTGAAACCCAGGCGCTGAAGGGCATGGATAGCCTGCTGTCGATCGTGCAGATGCCGGCCGGCGTGCCGGTTGGAACGCTGGCGATCGGCAAGGCCGGCGCGGTCAACGCCGCCTTGCTCGCCGCGGCGATGCTCGCGACCACCGACCAGGCCCTTGGGCGCCGGCTTGAAGCGTGGCGGGAGGCGCAGACCGGATCGGTGGCCGACGCGCCCGAATGATCCCGCCTGGCTCCACCATCGGGATCATCGGCGGCGGGCAGCTCGGCCGGATGCTCGCCATGGCCGCGGCGCAGCTCGGCTACAAATGCCATATCTTCGACCCGCACGAGCATCCCCCGGCGGCGGACGTCGCCGCTCGTTCGACCCGCGCTGCCTTCGATGACGCGGACGCGCTCCGGCGCTTCGCGGCCGATGTCGACGTGGCCACCTACGAATTCGAGAATCTGCCGGCTGAACCGCTCGCGGCGGCGGTCGGCGATAAGCTGCGGCCGGGCACCCGGTCGCTGGCGGTCGCCCAGGACCGCGCGACCGAAAAGCAATTTATCGAGAAGTGCGGCGGGCGCGTCGCACCGTGGCGCGCCGTCGCCAGTCTCGCCGAGGTCGAGGCCGCCGTGATCGAGCTCGGCACGCCGCTCGTGCTCAAGACCCGGCGCTACGGCTATGACGGCAAAGGCCAGGCGTGGATCCACTCGCCGGGCGACGCCGCTGCGGCCTGGTCCACGATCGGCGAAGAGCCGGCCGTGGCCGAGCGCGGCATTGCCTTCGCATCGGAGTTTTCGGTCATTCTTGCGCGGTGGGAAGACGGCAGGCACGCGTTCTGGGACTCGCCGCGGAACGAGCATCGCGATGGCATCCTCCGCCGCTCGACGGTCCCGTGTGGGCAGGAAGTCGCGGCGCAGGTCGCTCTGGCCCGCGAAGCCTCGCTCCGGATCGCTCAAGCCCTTGGTCATGTCGGCGTGCTGACGGTCGAGTATTTCGCGTCGCGCGACGGAGCCGTCGTCAACGAAATCGCGCCGCGGGTCCACAACAGTGGCCATTGGACGATCGAGGGCGCGGTGACCTCGCAGTTCGAGCAGCATCTACGGGCGATTTGCGATCTGCCGCCCGGACTTACCGGGCTGATGCGCGGCGGCGCGGAGATGGACAACCTGATCGGCGCGGAAATCGAGCGCTGGCCCGAGCTAGTCGCCGAGCGCGGTGCGCACGTCCACGTCTACGGCAAGGATGAGCCGCGGCCCGGCCGCAAGATGGGCCACGTCACGCGCGTCACGCGGTAGCTATTTCGTGTCGCGTTCGGACTTGGTGACGTCGGAAACGTTCTGGTCGTGGCCGCTCTTGTCGCTGAAAAAAGCCGCCGCGAACAGCCCGCAACCCAGCAGCACCGAGAAGAACACGCCGAACGTCGTCGCGATCACCGTGCTCGCATCGAGCGTGCTGAATAAATAGAGGTAAGTCAGCGCGCCCGCGACCATCAGGACCGCGATCGCCGCGATCCATTTCATGATCCGCTTGAATTCGGCGACGGCCTGTTGCCTGTCGGATGCCATAGGCATTCGATATAGGCGGCCGCCGCCGATATTTTAGAGGCTCACGGCGCCTCGACCACCTCGATCGGCATGCCCAGTTTCTCGAGCTGCGGCCTGAGCTTCGCCGCGTCGCCGACGACAATCCAGGTAAAGGCCTTGGGATCGATCGTCGTGCGCAGCGCCTGGTCGAGCGACGCCCTGGTCTGCGCGCGGTATTTCGGCGCCAGCATCTCGTAATAATTGTCGGGGCGGTCGAGCACGTCCATCGTCATCATCGCGCCAAGCAGCGCGCCGGAAGTCTCGAATTGCCCGGGCAGCCGGTTGACGCTGTTCGCGACCGTGCGGTCGCGCTCCTCCTGGGTAACGCCGTTGGTCGTCAGGAATTGCACGATGTCGGCATTGAGCGCCGCCAGCGAGTCCCCGGTGCGGTCCGCCTGGACGGGGGCCGCGACCACATAGGGAACGGCATGCTCGCTGACCGAGAAGTC